>DATBYX010000271.1:0-28185 GCA_036513475.1 Xanthobacteraceae bacterium
CAGCCAGATGACGAACACGTAGTGGACGAGATATATGCCATAGGCATTCTCCGCGAGGCTGTCGAATGCCTGCACCCGCCGCATTGCAAAGCGAATGAACACTGCGGCAAGAGCAAATGAGATTGCTCCGCACGACAGCACCAGACCGAAATCGGCCACGGTTTCCAGTCCCGGCAGTGCCGTGTCCCATCCCTGCGTTATCAAAGCGGTGGGAACGATCCAAAGCACGAATGCACCAGAAGCGCCCGCAACCCAAATCGGCCAGTGCCGCACGAGCATTCCTCCCGATCCAAGCAATCCCCGCTCGATTCCGTATGCTCCAATTCCCAGGCCTGCAAAAAAATAGAACATGTAATGTAGCGTGAAGCTCGGCTGCAGCGCAAAAGGTCCGTATTGAATCCATTGCCAAGGCCTGAAAAGGGAAGCCAGCGGCATATAGACGAGCGCCGACATGCCTACCAGTGCGGCAAAGTACCGGCCGGGCTGATCACCAGCTCCCTTGGAAAGGCGGCCCAGAAGCTCGCCGAAACCAGGGGCAACCCGGAAAAGGACGGCTGCAATGATGTTGAGCAGCAATAGATGCCACAAGAACCATAATTGGCCAGTCGCCCAAAATGGAAGCGCCTTCCAATGCGCCCAGAACGCGGACCAACTCGGATCAACGGCGGTCACGCGGTAAACCGGATAATGGGCCACCGGCATCAGCAGAAAAACTCCGATCAGGAAGGGCACGCCAAGGCGCAAAAATCGGTTGGACAGAAATGCCTTTGCTCCTTTGCGCCGCAGACTCGACCAGACAAACATGCCGGAGAGAAAAAACATGAGATGCATCAGATAGACATATTGGGACGCGCAGAACAGGTCGAAGCCAAACCATCGCTCGCTGTCCAGGATGGGGATCGCTCTCCAGTGATACGGAGGGCTATCGAACGGCGCGGGCGAGGCAGGTTGCGACCCGAGGTAGGCGAGAACGGAATGGAACGCCACTACCAAGAGGATGACGAACGCCCGAAGATTACTCAGTGCTAGACTGGACTTTGACATGTGCCCGCAACCTGTCGGCTCCGGCGAATACAACGCAATCGTCGCTACCATGGTTCGCCCAAAGGGCAGTCACAACCCGACCTCTCGAGAGGGTATCTTCTCTGTGTCGCACACGTGTTGAGTCGCCCCCCTCTTGCGGTGCCGCTGTTGGCCCCCGCGGATGGCAAAAGCTCCGCGTTCCCCGAAATGAACATATTTATGGGCGAATGCCCTATCTCCGTCCATTGTCCCTCGTTATTTCAACCGGGGTGTCGCCTTGAAATCATCGTCGAAAGCCCTCCTCCTGACCAGTTTGGCAATGTTTGTGGTCTCCAGCTTGCCTGGCCGCGCCGCAGAACCGTCGGTTTCCGGACTGTGGCAGAAGCAGGACGAAGCCAAGCGCCCGGTGGGATGGTTTTTGTTCGTGGAGCATAACGGCACTTACGAGGGTGCCATTGCCAAAATGTTTCCGCGTCCAGGAGATGCGCCCAATCCGGTGTGCTCCAGATGCACGGACGATCGCAGGAATGCTCCGCTGCTTGGCTTGTCTCTGGTGCGGGGCATGAAACGGCAGGGATTGCGCTACGAGGGCGGCAACATTATCGATCCCCGCGACGGGAAGGTGTACAACGCCATGGTGACGTTGAGCCCGGACGGTCAAACGCTGACCTTGCGCGGCTACCTCGGCATTCCGCTCCTTGGGATGGACGAGATCTGGAGTCGCCTTCCCGACAATACGATCGCTCAGCTCGATCGGTCCGTCGTCGCCAAATACCTGCCAGCGCAGCTTTCGCCTGCCGCGGCCCGACACCCGGAGAAGGCGAAGGCCAGCGCCTCCGTGCAGTAGTAAGGACTTCCCCAGGTCGAGCGGGACATCCTCTGGCCCGCTGCCGCGGCGAGAACCGAGGACAGTCCAGTTGGTGCACTCCCAGACATTCGCCCGCGCCCGTACGCCGGAGCGCGATCCCCTCCTATATCTCTAACCGAGAGAAGTGGAGGTGATGATGAGCCGCAACGTCAGGTTAGCAATGCGACTCGCTGCTTGCCGGACTGGCCTCCTTCTCGTCGCGGGCCTCCATGGCACGCCGGGCTACGCGGATGGCCTCGATGAGCTTTACCAGCTTGCGAAGCAAGAAAAGACTCTGGTCATGTGGGCAGCGGGGCCGAGCGCTGGCTACGAGCGCGCCGCTCGAGCGTTTAAGCAACGATTCCCGGGAATTACGGTGTCGCTGAAGGGCGGTTTCAGCAATGCTCTCAATACCCAGATCGAACAGCAGGTGAACGCCGACAAAATCGAAACCGATCTGGTGGTGCTTCAAACCATTCAGGACCTTGTCGGTTGGAATACGCGTGGATTGTTGCTGCATTTCAAGCCTGATGGGTTTGACAGAGTCCGCGTGCCCATGAGGGATCGGGACGGCGCATGGATCGCGCTGAATACAAACCCGGCGTTCTATGCGTACAACACGGATAGCGTGCGGATGGAAGATGTCCCCACGTCCGCCATCGACTTCTTGAAGGTTTACTTCAAGGGCAAGCTCATCAGCGCCTATCCTGCGGACGATGACGCCACTCTCTACGCCTTCCACACGATCGTGAAGAAGTACGGCTGGGGGTACATGGACCAATACGGGGCGCAAATGCCCAAATTCGTTCAGGGTCATCTTGGGGTGGCGCGCGGTCTCGCGTCAGGCGAAAGCTGGGCGACCTTCGACAGTACCGTAAGCAGCACGCTGAGCGTTCAGCGCGAAGGTGGAAAGGTCGCACTCTCGGGGCCGAAAGACGATTTCCTTCCGGTGTTCTTCTCGGCGGAAGCGATTCTCAAGAACGCGCCGCACCCCAATGCAGCGAAGCTCTATGTCGCCTGGTTTCTGTCCAAGGAGTGGCAAAGCCAGACGGGGGTCTATTCGTCCCGGCTCGACTTACCCGCACCTGAAGGATTGCCGCGGCTGTCGGACTATCGGCTTGAGGACCGCTACTTGGAGTTCCTCACGAATGAAAACTTGACTGATCTGCGCAGGCGCTTCGAAAGCTATACTGGTCCGGTGACCAACATTGGAGACGTGCGGTAGAGAGCGAGGATCGGGTATCCGTCGGCCTGGAGCGAGATCTGGCCAGCGGCATTGTCCGAGTGCGGGCTAAGCTCGGCCCATGTCCAATTCGGGCGAGGCTATTTCATATTGTGGCCTTACTCACTCCTTGCATTCGTCCCAAGTCATCGCCACTAAGACGCTGGGCGGTCGTTCGGGGGGAGTCGGGGGATGCACATCTTGTCGTTCGTTCGGGGATTCATGCGTGGTCTGATCACGCGTTATCGGCCGGAGCTGCACTATATGCGCGGCCCCGGTCCAAAATGGATCGAGCGGCACGGCCCGATTGGGCAGTGAGCGGCACCCGACTTCAGCACATTCAGCCGACCGACGACGGCGACGCGCGCACGGTAGTGCGAAAGCACAGATGCCGGATCGGTGGCTTGCGTTTGCGACATTTACGGTGCGGCAATCGTCGGCGACAGGCAGGCACGGCTCGACGGAGCTAAACCCCACATTCGGACCCCCCCCGTCCCGCTCCATCGGCGTGCGCTCCGGATCTCGCCCTAGCCCGAGTCCCGGGACATTTTTCTTCCACGGATCGCGGACGGGTTCGTTCGGAATCACGACGTCGGTCATTCCAATCTCCTTGCCCTGATAGATGGTCGGGGTACCGCGCATGGTCAGGAGCATCATAGCCGCGACCCGCGCCTGGGCACCCGATCGGGCTTGCCAATCGCAGCTGTCGTGATTGCCGAGAACCCAATTTAGGCCAGCCACCGGGCGGCAGTAAATCAGCATGGAATTTCCGCAACTGTGATGCCCATCACACAGCAGCAGCGGCAAACCCTCTAGCCTTGCGTACTTACAGGACTCCCTTCTGAAGAGATAACGGCTCATAGCCAAGGAGGATGATCATGTCACGCCTGGGCATCCACACTCTCCTTGCGCTCGCAGGCGCAAGTCTGGTTATTGCGTGCAGCGTCACGTCTGCCGCAGCGGCAATGGACAATTGCGGTCAACGCTACCGGAGTTGCAATGTCAGCTGCAACCAATCCGTCGACGGAAGCAGCACGCTTGGCGTGTGCAAAAGCCGATGCGATCTTAAACTTATAGCGTGTGATACCGTGGCAGCAGGCCCGCTCACGCAGGCCCGCGGGCTGTCTACCCGACGCTTACCGTCGAATGACCGCTGATCGCATCACTTTACTCATTCCGCAGCCACTTCATTTGAGATATGATTGCACAAGATTGGAGCCGGCGACATGAATGCGCGCCAGCCGGCAGGATGACGGGTGCGGCGCGACCGTGATTTGAAACGACGGTGTTAATGGCCAAGCCCGAGATTCTCGCCAGCAGCATCTTGGACGCCCTCCCGAGCGAGCTGTCGCGCGGACTGTTCGCGCAAGGGCGGTCCTTGTCCCTTGATGCCGATCAGACCTTGTTTCTGGCCGGGGATGAGGGGGACGGATGCTACCGGGTCGAGGAGGGTCTGCTCAAAGCGAGCGTCGCCGCGCCTAACGGCGGTGAAAGGATTCTTGCCATTCTCGGACCTGGATCCATGGTAGGCGAATTATCCATGATCGACGGTGGGCCACGCTCCGCTTCCGTTATAGCGCTACGCGACGCCAAGTTGTGTTACGTGAGCAAAGCTGATTTCGAGGCCATCGGGAAATCCAGCCCGGAAATCTATCGCCATGTGATGAGAATGCTGGCGCGGCGGCTCCGGGATACCAATGATGCGCTCGCGGCCTCGAGTTTCCTTTCAGTCAAGGGGCGCGTGGCGCGGGCCCTGCTGAGCCTGGCCGAGGCGTTCGGCAAGGACGTTGGCAGCGGGCGCATTCTCATTCGGCAAAAGGTCAACCAGAGCGATCTGGCGGCAATGGCCGGCATCGCTCGCGAAAATGTGAGCCGCGTGCTCAAGGACTGGAGCGACCATGGAATGGTGAGCCGGCTTGCAGGCTATTATTGCCTCGAGAAGAAGGAGGCGATCCAGCGCCAGGCCGAGCCGTGATGTTCACTGCCTGGATGAAGTGGGACCAGCGGCTATGGCGCGAACACGATCGCCGTCGCGAAAGAATGCTCCGGCACGCGCAATGACTGTTTCCCCTTCAGACACACCGTCGCGAATCTCGGCCCGTCCTCCGGTAACGAGTCCGACGTTCACGCGCCGCGTCTCCACACGATTGTCGCGGACGACCTGCACCACTGTCCCGCCGGTCCCATACAACACCGCCGATAGCGGAACCGCGGGGCCACAACGCTGCCCCAGGTCTATGATCGCGCGGCCGAAGGCGCCGACGCGCAGGCGTGTGTCGTTACCGATGGAGAGCCGAACCTGACCCAGTTGTGTGGTCGGATTGATTGCCGCTGAAAGCAGCCGGACTTTGCCGGACAATTGCGCGATCCCGATCACTTCTATCTTCGCGGGCTGGTTGAGCGCCAGGGTTTGCAGGGTCTTGACCGGCGTCTCGGCCACGAGTTCCATCTCACCTCCTTCTGCGATTTGGAACAGCGGCATTCCCTGCGGGGAAACGATGGCGCCCACCACCGCCGAACTTGTGGTAACAAGTCCCGCCACCGGAGACTGCACCTCCACATTGCCAGCGGGCTGTCCTTCGGGTGGAGTGAGTCGGGTCAACACCTGCCCGGAGCGCACGGTGTCTCCGGGCTGAACGTTGATTTGCGAAATCTGTAACCCCTCGCGATCCGGCCGCACCAATACCTCTTTCTTGGGTGCGACTACGCCAGTTACCGAGATCGTATTCTCGAAGCAGACGTTCTTGGCCGCCGTAACGGTCACCGCCCGTTCAGATGCATCGCTGGAATCGGCCATGGCCATTCGCAGCGGCACGATCAGTGCGATCGCCGCATGTACGGCCACCGCCGCGGTGGTCCATATCTTTATCTTTGCGCTTCGTCCTTTTGCGTTCATCGTGATCAATATCGCTTCATCCTCCTCGCGTCGGAGGGCCAGCCTCGTGCAGATTCACCAAAGACCGAGGTTTATCATTCTGCTGCCCGAGAGGAAGCCCCCCAGACAAGGCCAGCGTGGATGTCGGAAAATGGGGTGGCTGGCCGCGCCAGCGCACGACATCGTAGGCAGGCATTGGACGGTTGAAGCCCTTGAGAGTAAGGTCGCCTATCGGAACCGCTTCCACCGAGCCTTCAACCGAGCTGAACGTGCGTTGACTGATCACGATCTGCCCCGGCTGCGCCTCGCCGCACAATCGGGAAGCCAGATTGGTGACGCTACCGATGGCCGTGTATTCGCGCCGATGCTCGAAACCGATCTGTCCGAGGGTCGCGTAACCTGAGGCAATGCCGATCCCGAACCCAAGGGCATGGCCTTTGCGGCGCCACTCCTTGGCCAGCCCTTCGACAGCTGTCCGCATGTCTAGGGCCAGACCCACAGCGCGCTCGGTATGATCGGCACAGGGGATGGGGTCATTGAAGATGATCATGATCCCGTCTCCAAGGAACCGCTCTAGCGTGCCTTCGTAGCGAAAGATGAGCTCGCCCAGGCTCTCATGGTACTCGCGCAAGACGCCCATCACTTCTTCCGGCTCGGTGCTTTCGGTGAAGGCGGTGAACCCACGCAGATCGCAGAACACGACGGTAATGTCGCGCCGATGGCTGCCCAACTGCGCTTCGGGCGCATCCGAGGACGCGATCATCTTGGCGACTTGCGGTGCCAAGAACCGCTGCAGGCGGCTCATTCGCTCGATCTCTTGCAGCTGATCTGTGACGCGCTTTTCCAATAACTGATTCCAGCTCGAGAGCTGCTCCGTTTGCTCCTGCAGCTGAGCAGCCTGGGCTTGTACCTTGTCGTGCAGCTCCTTGATGCGCAGCAACGACTTGACACGAGCGACCAAGGCGGACTGCTCGACGGGTTTTGTCAGATAGTCGTCACCACCCGCCTCCAGACCGGCCACGACGTCCCGGGTGTCCGCCTTCGCCGTGACCAGTATCACTGGAATAAAACGAAGCTGATTGTCCTGCTTCAGCTGTTTGACTACGGAAATGCCGTCCAGCTTCGGCATCATCACATCGAGTAATACGAGATCGGGCTCGAATTCACGCACCTTGGCCAGTGCGTCCTCGCCATCGACTGCGGTAACCAGCTCATACCCCTGCGCGCCGAGCCGTACACGCAGTACCTCCAGGTTCGTAGGATTGTCGTCCACAATCAGGATTCGAGGCGGTGTTCGCAATCTACGAACCTTTCTGGCACTACTTCAGGAATTCACGAACTGTGGCAAGGATCACGCGGGGACTGAAGGGTTTGGCGACATATCCGTCGCATCCCGCGGCACGCGCCTTGGCCTCGTCGCCGGACAGGGCGTAGGAGGTGACGGCAATGATCGGAATCCCGCGTAGCGCCGGATCTGATTTGATGCGCCGAGTAGCCTCATATCCATCCACGATGGGAAGCTGAATATCCATGAGAATGAGGTCGGGTTTGCGTTCCGCCGCCATGGCCACGCCTTTTTCCCCATCATTTGCCTCCATAACTTCGAATCCCGCACGAGTCAGCAGGTCGTTCAGAATTCGCCTGTTGTTCTCGGTGTCCTCGATGACGAGAATGCGTTTGCTCATGCGGCCTGCCTTTGTTCGCTTGCACGGATCGGCAGCACAATATTGAAGATAGATCCTACCCCGACCGTGGAATGTACGTCGATCTGGCCGCCGTGCGCCTGCACAAGCCGGCGCGAGATCGACAGACCCAGTCCGGTTCCTCCCTTCTGGCGGGTAATGCTGTTGTCGACCTGCTGAAATTCATCGAAGATCCGTCTCTGATGTTCCGGTGGAATTCCGGGTCCAGTGTCCTCGATTTCTATCTTGAAATGATCGCCCACCACATCCGCGCGAATCTCGACAAAGCCGGCATCGGTGAACTTGATGGCATTACCCACAATGTTGAGCAGGACCTGAGTGAGGCGGCGTTCATCGCCATAGCCTATCGGGAGATCGGGGGGGACGGCCGATCTGACCTCTATGCCCTTGGCATGGGCGAGTGAGCCGGTCGAGGCAATCACGCTGTCCACGATCGACTGTATCGAGTAGTCGCTGAGCGATAAGGTCAGCTGGCCCGCATCGATTTTGGAGATATCAAGGACGTCGTTTATCAAACCCAGAAGATGCCTTCCATCCTTCTGTATACGGCCGAGCACTTCCATCGCTTCATCCGGGAGGGTGCCGTAGAGTCCGTCCGCAAGCAGCTCGGAGAAGCCGAGGATGCCATTGAGCGGCGTCCGCAGCTCGTGGCTCATGTTCGCAAAGAATTGCGCCTTGTGAGCATTTGCAATGGCCAGCTCGCGGCCCTTCTGCTCGACTTCCCGGAACAACCGCGCGTTATTCATCGCGAGCACCGATTGATGTGCAAAGGTTTGCATCAGGCCAATCGTGCTCGCGGGAAAATCGCCGACGCGTCGGCCTTGCACCATCAGCGCTCCTAAAATCTCGTCCTGCGCGAGCAGCGGGACCACCAATACCGAATGAAAACCGGCGGCAATGGTGCGCTCCCTGAGCGGGAAATCGGCTGTCTGCCGCAAATCCGGAATGGCAATTGCGTGACCCGCCTTTGATGCCATTCCCAGGATGCTCCCATCGAGCGTGATACGGGAAGAGCGGATCATATCCTGAAAATTCCGGTCGAGAGCATGCGCTTCCGCCAGCTCGAATACCTTGTGTTGCGCGTCATAGCGATAGATCGCTCCCGCATCGGCCTTGGCGAGTTGCACCGCGCGGGTGACAATGGCAGCGAGCACGGACTTCGTATCGAGCGATGACGCAACCGCACGGCCGATCTCCTCCAGCGCCTTGAGCTCGCTTACGGATTGGGCAAGCTCACGCGTGCGTTCCTCGACCTTTTGCTCCAGCCGGGTGTACGATTCTCGCAGCTTGGCGGCCATGCGATTGAAATGGTCGGCGACATCCGCGATCTCATCCCCGGTTCGTACTTCAATGCGGTGATCGAAGTCGCTCGCTTCGAGCTGCTGCGCCCCGAACTGCAGCGCCCTGATGGGGATCACCATATGGCGCGCGAACAGGATGC
The DNA here is from genome assembly GCA_036513475.1 of Xanthobacteraceae bacterium. Lineage (GTDB taxonomy): Bacteria > Pseudomonadota > Alphaproteobacteria > Rhizobiales > Xanthobacteraceae > VAZQ01. The sequence continues at coordinate 9,112 of DATBYX010000271.1, forward strand.
CCGCGACGACAGCCAAAGCGATACCAACCGCGAGAAGCAGCGCAGTGCGGTCAAGAACTCGGTAGACCGGCTGCAGCGCGGTACTGCGTGGTTGCTCGAAAAACACATGCCAATCGAGAAGAGGAACAGCGGCCGAGGCAGTCAAGACCGAACGGCCGTCCAGGTCGTTTCCGAAGGTCAGGGGCGACCCCTTGTCCTTTGTCACCGCGCGGACCTGCGGCAAATCCCCAAAGCTGGTACCGAGGCGCACGTCCGGGTTGGAGTGGGCGAGCAAGCGCCCCTCCGGCCCGACAACATACGCATCCAAGTCTTTTCCGATCTGAGTAGAATCAATGAAGCTTGATACGAATTTGAGGCTTATCTCCGCCACGGTCGAACCAGCATCTCGTCCGGAATGCGGCATCGCTATGGAAATGAACGGGTCGAGACCGTCGAAATAGGCCGGCGAGAGCCAAATCGGCCGACCCCGCGCAGCGGTGAATCTGGGGTTGCCGGAATAATCGATCCCGCTCCCCACTACAGGCTCTTGGTTGCGCAGCACTCGCAGCTGTTCTCGGCCCGTGCTGTCGAGCTGAATCAGTCTCTCGATCGCGGGCACCTCGAGCAGCAGCAGCTGATAGTCCGACCGGCGCTGCTCGACGGTAGTTGCGCTTGCGCGCGTTGCAAAACTGATCTGTCGTTCGATCTCCTCGATGAATTGTTGAATTCGCCTGGCCACCGCATCGGCCTTCTCCGATTGAGCCTTTGCCAACAGATCGATCGTGCCGTTGTACGTGAACCATGTTTCGAGCGCGCCATTCACGGCCAGCACGAACACGACCAAGCCAACGAAAGCAACGACATACTTGCCGAAAAGTCCACGCGGGCGGAACCAGGCCGTGCGGGATTCTCCGCTCAACGCAGCCCCATGAGCGACAAGTCGACCTCGACGGGCTTCACTTTGTCGCCATCCCGCAACGAGCTGCCCGCATTCGCGACTACCAGATCACCCTCGCGCAGACCGTCACGTATCTCCGTGTCGGTATCGGAGTGATAGCCGATGTGAACCAGCCTCGTTTCGATCACATCCCCACGCACCACTTGCACGCTCGGACCCTCCGTCCGGTAGAGGACCGCCGAACGCGGAACGGATATTCCACGGCTGCGATTTGCCTCGATGGTCGCGCGCGCAAACATCCCCACCCGAAGCCGGGGGTCACGCTCTATGGAAATGCGGGCGCGGCCAAGTTGCGTCCTCAGATCGACTGACCCGGGCACGAGCCGAACCCTCCCCGACAGCTCCCGGCTGTTTTCGATCTCGACGCGACCGGTTTGTCCGGCCGCCAACATCGGGATATGAATGCTCGGCACATCGGCTTCGAGCTCGATCTCGTCATCGACAGCGATGCGAAAAAGCGGCTCTGGCTGCATCGGTGACGCAGTGGCTCCCACCATGGCCGTAGTGCGGGTGATGACGCCGGCGGCCGGTGCCTTCAAGATCAGCGTGCCGGGGCGCGGATCCGCGCTGGGATCTAGACCTGGGGCCGCTTGGCGCGTCAGCCGGGCGAGCGTCTGTCCGGCACTGACCCGATCCCCCTCGCCTGCGACCACCTCGCTTACCCTGTAGCCCGGATCCAAAGTCACAATTGCTTCCTCGCGCGGCACCAGAAAACCCGTCACCCGGATCTCTGCTGCGAACCATTCCTGGGTTGCCCGAATGACCGAGACTTGGACCGCCGCCGCGCCGCTCTCAGCAGCATTTGCCTCCGCGCCGGAGAGCCTTGGGAACCCGAGCGCCAACACGACTAGAACAGCCGCGCCCAGCCTGGCAACCCGTCTCATTTGCGACCTCCAAGGCTCGAGACCATCACCGCAGCTCGCGTACAACTCGAAATCCATTGGCGGAATATCGCACGTCGGTATCATAGCGAAAGCGAGCCGTAGAGCGCACAGCTTTGGCCCCACTGTCGTACGCCCCTCCACGCAGCACCCGTAACCGGCACTGTCCCGCGCTCCATGCCGACCCGTCGTTCGGGGCGCCGCGATAATTGTCGTTCCAGCAGTCTTCCACCCACTCCGCGGCATTGCCCGAGGTATCGTAAAGGCCGAACGGATTTGGTGGATAAGAACCTACTTTGGCTGTTTGCTGGGCGGACCCCGCTCCGCATTCCCGGCAGCTGGCCTGACGCGAGCCGATCTCTCGCCCCCACCAATATTGGGTATTCGTTCCGGCTCGCGCGGCATACTCCCATTCTGCCTCACTCGGAAGCCTGTAGATCTGGCCGGTTTTCTGGGACAGCCAGGCCGCGAATGCCTTGGCATCGGCCCAGCTGACATTGATGATGGGCCGCGCGCCGCGCCCCCACTCACGATCGTCGGGCTGAGCCTTGCAGCCTTTCTCCTCCACACAGCGATCCCACTCGTCGAATGTAACCTCGTAGCGGCCGATCGCGAACGGCTTTGGGATAGTCACCCGATGCACCGGATTTTCGTAGTCGGTGCTCGAGCCCATCTCGAACGATCCGGCTGCCACAACCACCATCTCAGGGCATTCCGAGCAATCGCGGAAAACCTCCCCCGGCTTGGCGTTGCCGCGAACGGGCTCGCTGGACCCTGGGGTGGGCGGAGGCGTGGGAGGCGGGCCGGAGGCAATCGGGGGTGCGGGCGCGGGCACAACGGGGGGAGTAGGGGGCGGAGTAGGTGGGGCAGGCGGCGGTGGAGTTGGCGCTGGAATGGTGGCGGCTGATCGCGAACCTCCGAAATAAAACTCGTCGACCAGGGAAGAAGCTACCCAGGGCACCTGCTCGTTATTGGTCGCCCGAGAAACGCCGATGCGAGCTCGGTTGAATACCTCCTCCGCCGTCAGATTTGGCACTCGTAGCTCCTTTGTGAGCTCCGTGACAAACACACTGTTGGTCCCGCTGCCCTCATTGATCAGCTTGCCCGGAGCAGCGGAAAAGATCACGAGGGTACCTTCCGGCGCGTCGATAACCGCGAGCCCGGCAGGGGAGGCACGAAACCGGCGCTCGAAGGGGTTGCGTCGTGCGGCATCGATGATGACGATCTTTACTTTTGCGCCCCTGCGATTCATCTCGGTTAACGTGTTGTCGAGGCTAATCCCCTCCCGTCTCAGATCTGCTTCGTTCCAGATCTGCGCGTTGACGGGGATCAAATAGGTCTGCCTTCCCGTCTGAATGCCATAGCCACTGAAGTAGAAGAGGGCTGCCGAACCGGTTCGGATCTTCCCCATGAAGGCATCAAGTGCGCGCTGCATGTCATCCTTGCCGAGGTTCTCCTTGAGATCCACCTCGAACTCGTCGCGGCGTAGCTCTTCGGCAATGGTGCGAGCGTCTCTGATCGTGGTGGACAGAGGGATGCTCGCATCGGGATAGGCCGCATTGCCGATGACGAGCGCTACCCGGCCGGGCCGTTGTTGTGCCTGCGCGCCACCCACCAGGATCGCGCCGAAGATCAGGCCCAGACATGACAGGAGCCGCATGTTCATCGTACGCCTTTTGGACAGAGCAGAGTTCAAGATCACCACTCTTAACCCGGACGCCCGCACTCACGCCGGCTTTACCGCATCAGGCGCGGCTGCTCCAGAACCGATCGCTGCGACGAGGCCGCGGCCCCTCCGTCCAGCAAAACCCGTGTTCCTGCCCATTTCGCCAACGATACTAACATTGTAGCCGGATTTTCCTGCACCGTACAACAGGAGATCTGAGCGCATAAAGCCGCAGCAGTTACCTTCTTGCTGCCAAACGATCGCCGTCTTGCGGCAAGGGCAGACGAGTCTAAGCGCAAGCGGAGCCCGTAAATGCAAGTTCTTGTGTCAGGAGATGAAAAGATTTAGGCTGTGCAAGCGCAGGGGCGCGCCTATCTGCGTTACACGAATAAGGTGGGCAGTCGTGAGACTTCCTGACAAGTTCGGCGTACGGCGAGTTCTGCTGGTCTTTCCGCATTACGCCCCGTCTTTCGGCACCTTGGAATTTTCTTACCCCTTGACCGACGGCATGTGCGCAAACATGCCCCCCCAGGGACTGCTCGTGATTGCCGCTTACCTCCCTGCTTGCTGGGAGCTCCGCTTCGTCGACGAGAATATCCGGCGCGCCACCGCGGAGGACTTCCTGTGGGCGGAGGTCGTGTTCGTCAGCGGAATGCACATTCAGCGACGACAGATCGAAGATCTTTGCCAGCGCGCCCATACGTTTGGACGCGCCGCGGTGCTTGGGGGCTCCTCCGTCTCGGCGTGTCCCCATTATTATCCGACTTTCGATTATCTTCACGTCGGCGAACTGGGAGATGCGACCGACGAGCTCGTGAAACGGCTGGCGCGGGATCCGGCTCGACCGGAACGGCAGGTGATGCTCAAGACCATGCAGCGGCACGATCTCACCGATTTCCCTGTGCCGCGGTACGAGCTAGCGGAACTCAAACGCTATTTCCTGGTCAGCATACAGTTCTCCAGCGGCTGTCCGTACGTGTGCGAATTTTGCGACATCCCCAATCTCTACGGTCGCAACCCGCGCCTGAAAACGCCCGCGCAGGTAACGGCAGAGCTCGACAAGCTGCTTGAATGCGAATCGTCGGGATGGCTCTATTTCGTCGATGACAATTTCATCGGCAATCGAAAGGCGGCGCGAGAGCTGCTTCCCCATCTAATCGCGTGGCAGAAGCGCAACGGTTATCCGTTCGTGTTTGGCTGCGAGGCGACCCTCAACGTTGCCAAGCGGCCTGAAATACTCGAGCTCATGCGCGAAGCGAACTTCTACGGAATGTTCTGCGGCATCGAGACGCCTGAACCGGAGGCCCTCAAGGCGATAGCGAAAGACCACAATCTGATGGTGCCGATCCTTGATTCCATAACCACTCTCAACAGCTACGGCATCGAGGTTTTTGCCGGGATCATTCTTGGATTTGATACGGATACTCCGAAAACCGGTAAGCACCTCGTGGAGTTCATCGATCAATCGAAGATCCCAATCCTTCTCATCAACCTGTTGCAGGCTCTACCTGTTACACCGCTCTGGGATCGGCTGGAGCGCTCCGGGCGGATTGTGGATGACGAGAGCCGGGAATCGAATGTGGAATTCCTGATGCCTTACGAGCAGGTCATGACGATGTATCGTGACGTCATGCTTCGCGTCTATGATCCAAAAAACGTGTTCGCTCGTTTCGAGCATCAGGTCAAAGCAACCTACCCCAATCGCCGAAAGCGGGAGTGGAACGCTCGCCTGATCAATTGGCGCAACGTCAAACGAGGGCTCAATATCATCTCACGAGTGGTGTGGTATGTCGGCGTGCGCGGCGACTACAAGCGCGTATTCTGGAAATTTGCATTGCGGCGCCTGATCCGTGGCGACATCGAGTGCGTTCTGCGGGTGGCCATCGGCGCGCATCATCTGATTCGCTTTACGCGAGAGGCAACTTCCGGCCGCGCAAATGCGTCCTACTATTCGCACCGCGACCGCAGCGACGTGCTGGCGCTTGCGGCAGAGTGACGCGTCGTCCCGTGCATGCCATGGTCCTGTGGAGATCTGAGCGCGCTTTGCAGCAAGCGCAACTTCCCCTAACATTGTCCGAAGGGGCAACGGCCGATTGGGCACCCGACATTCGGTGTGTCGAACCTAGAGAGGGACGCGAGGCAATGAATGCGCTCCATCAAACGCCACTCCGCAAGGTCGTGAGACTTCTAGCGCCCGTGCTGCTTGCTGGCGCTCTTGCGGCAGCTACTGGATCGGCAGCGTACGCGCAACGCGCCGGCGGCCCTACTCCTTCCGGCCCCGGAGCCGAGGTCTACTTTATCGATCTCAAGGATGGAGCGACCGTTCCTGCAAAGCTGAAGCTCTATTTCGGGCTGCGCAACATGGGCATTGCACCTGCGGGTTCTGATCGCGAGAACTCGGGTCATCATCACCTGCTGATCGACACCCAGCTCCCGCCTCTCGATAAACCCATCCCGAACGACTTCAACCATTTGCATTTTGGCGCCGGCCAGACCGAGGCCGAGATCACGCTCAAACCCGGCGAGCACACGTTACAGCTGTTGATGGGGGACAAGGATCACATTCCGCATTCTCCCCCGGTCATGTCGCAACGCATTCACGTGCGGGTCGGGGGGGCGTCCGAAGCCGCCGGCCTGACGGGCGGCCCGTCGAAATCAGCGCCAGGCGCCGAGGTTTATTTCACCGATCCGATCAAAGAAGGCGCGGTCCTGCCACCGAAGTTCACCATATATTTTGGCCTGAAAAACATGGGTCTCGCGCCCGCTGGCACCGATCGCGAGAATTCCGGTCATCATCACTTGCTTATTGACACCGAACTGCCGCCGCTCGATCAGCCGATCCCAAACGACTTCAATCATCTTCATTTCGGCGCTGGGCAGAGCGAGGCTGAGATCTCGCTCAAGCATGGCCCGCATACGCTTCAGCTCCTGCTCGGAGACAAGGACCACATCCCGCATACGCCCCCGGTCATGTCGCCGCTCATTCACGTGCGTGTGGTCGACCCGTCGCTACGCAAACCCTCGCCGCCGGATGCTCGGGTTTATTTCGTCGGGCTCGCCGATGGGGCTTCCCTGCCCCAGAAAGCGACCATACGATTTGGGCTCAGCAACATGGGCGTAGCACCCGCGGGCATCGAGCGGCCCAATACCGGTCATCATCACCTCTTGGTCGATACCAAGCTGCCGTCGCTCGATGATCCGATCCCCAACGACTTCAATCATCTGCATTTCGGCGGCGGGCAAACCGAGGCCAACGTCGAGCTAAAGCCAGGCAGGCATACGCTTCAGCTCCTGCTGGGAGACGAAAATCATATCCCGCTCAACCCTCCCGTCATGTCGAAGCCGATCACGGTGATCGTGACCAGGACGGGGCGATGACCGGGGGCGTGACAGCGTCGCGCTGCGACTCGCCATGGTGGGGCTCGTCCCGCAGGACTATCTTGAGGTCGCTGCCGGCATCAAACAGGCCGCCATGAAAATGCGGAGGTTGCTGGGACGACGATGCACTAGGTTACAACCGCTGTGATCTGATAATCACATGTGCCACACAACTCTGCGCGAGTTGGTGGCTTTCAGATTGCGGTACCGCGCCAGAGCCCAGAGCGGGAAATACTTCGAGTACCCGTGGAAGCGCATCAGGAACACGCGGGGAAAGCCGGTGAAGGTAAAGCGCAGTTCTTCCCAGAAGCCGTCCTCGCCCTGTGTGCGCACGAGATAGGCGACCCCGCGTGTGACTGCAGGATTATCGACCTCACCCGCAGCCATCAGAGCGAGCAAGGCCCAAGCCGTCTGCGATGCCGTGCTCGGTGCCGGCTCGTGACCGCTGTAATCGAGCTTGTAACTGCTGCAGTCCTCCCCCCACCCACCATCCGGGTTCTGGATCGCGACCAGCCACCGAACAGCATTGCGGAATTCAGGCGCAGTATGCTCCATCCCCACGGCGTTGAACGCGCACAAAGCCGACCACGTGCCGTTGATGTAATTGACGGCCCATCTGCCATACCAGCTGCCATCTTTCCTCTGCGTCCGGCGCAAATAGTCCAGCGCACGTCTCAATATCGGGCTCTCAACCGTCAGGCCGCCCTGCGCCAGCAGCGATACGGTACGCGCGGTCATATCCTCGGTCGGAGGATCTAGAAAAGCGCCGTGATCCGCGTAGGGAATATGATTGATCCAATAGTGGGTATTGTCAGCATCGAAGGCACCCCACCCGCCGTTTCGGCTCTGCATGCCCACCAGCCATTCACGCGCCCGAGCAACCGCGGTGCGGAATTCCGGATCTCCCGCGCGGTGCAAGGCCATTGCACCTACTGCGGTGTCATCGGTATCAGGATAATAGGCGTTGCAATATTGGAAGGCCCAGCCGCCCGGCCGGACAGTCGGCCGCTGCACGCTCCAATCACCTTTCAGGTCGAGTATTTGATGTGGCAGCAGCCATCTTAAGCCGTCGCGGGCTCGCCCCTCGGCGCGCTCGCCACCCACTTCGAGCAGAGCGTGACAGGCAAGCATGGTGTCCCAAATGGGCGAGACGGTAGCCTGGCAATAGGCTTCATGCTCATGCACGACCATGTACTTCTCGATGGCCTTGCGGGCGATTGCCCGGTGCGGATGATCTTCCGGGTAGCCGAGCGCGTCGTACATCATCACCGTGTTCGCCATCGGCGGAAAAATTGCGCCTAGACCATCTTCGCCATTGAGCCGCTCCGTTACCCATGCGACAGCGCGATCGATAGCGCGCTTGCGCATACGCTTGGGAAGAAACGGCTCAGCGGTATGCAACAGGAAATCGATTGCTTTGAACAACCAGAACCATGCTGGATTTTGGTGCGGTGCCCGGGGCGCCGCTCCCCTTTGCTCGAACGGCTCGAGAAACAGCTCTTCTACGTTGACGCACTTGGGATTGCGACCTTTAGGCTTGAGCGCCTGCACCACCACCAATGGCGTAACAGTACAGCGGCTCCAATAGGAGATTTTGTCCAGGTGGAACGGAAACCACTTCGGCAGCAGCATGATCTCGACCGGCGCCAGCGGAAGCGCCCGCCAGGGAATGAAACCGAAGAGGGCGAGCAAAATCCTGGTAAACACATTGGCGCGCGAAGCGCCACCGCGCGCGCGAATGGCGTCGCGTGCGCGCACCATATGTGGCGCGTCGGGAGAATCACCAATCATTTTCAAGCCGAAATACGCCTTCACGCTGGCGCTCATGTCGAAATCGCCATCGTGGAACAAAGGCCAACCACCGTGCACGCCCTGGATGCGGCGCAGATAGTTGCCGATCTTGGCTTCACGTATCGTGTCGACGGGCTCCGCGAGATAATGCCGCAGCAGAACATATTCCGCCGGCGTCGTGGAATCTGCTTCGCACTCGAATACCCAATGTCCGTCCGGCTCTTGGCATTTGAGCAGCGCACTGGTCGCTGCTTCAATGCTTCTTTCGAGACGTCCCGTCGAGACCGATTCCGGGTGAATGGACATGCGGGCCGCACCATTGTGTTCCGACGGACCTGATCGGGATTGATCCCTTACCAGCTCGCTAGACACCGATTCCATCCATGCTCGATGGCCACCATGAATACCACCGTCTCACCCGGAGCTGGTTCGTCGCCCCCATCGCCCGATCACCCGGACAGACGAGTCTGCATCAGGCCTTTGTCCCCCGTGCTGCGAGCAGGGAGGAAAATCTGCGCAGCAGCGGGGAGCCTGTGTAAGCGGGGGCGAGCGGCTTACCGACCGCATCGCCCGGCTCAGCGCTGGGCCTGACTTTACTCGCGTGACAGGGCGGCGGCGCCGGCTTGTCCTCGCCTGTTACAAAGCGCTCGAAGAGGCTCCATGAGAGCCGACCGATATCATCCACGATGGTGAAGGCCGCGGGCACGAAGATCAGCGACAAGAACGTGGAGGCTATCAGCCCTGAAATCACGGCTATCGCCATGGGAGATCGGAACTCGCCGCTGGCACCGAACGCCAAGGCGCTCGGAACCATTCCCGCGGCCATAGCAATCGTCGTCATCACGATAGGTCGAGCCCGTTTCTGCCCCGCGTCGATGATGGCAGCCGTGCGGTCGACACCGTTGTGCATTGCCTCGATTGCAAAGTCGACCAGCATGATCGCGTTCTTCGTGACGATGCCCATGAGCATCAGTATACCGATAGCGACCGGCATGCTCAGAGGTTTGTTCGTGATGAGCAGCCCAATGATTGCGCCGCCGACCGACAACGGCAGCGAGAAAAGAATGGTCAGCGGTTGCAACAAACTGCCGAAGAGAACCGCCAGGACCACATAGACCATGAGCAAGCCGTTGCGCATGGCCGAGCCGAAGCCTTCGAACATCTCGGTCTGCAGCTCGGCATCGCCTCCTTCCCGGATCCTAATCCCGGCCGGCGGCTTCTTCATCACCGAGAGCGCCTTCACGGCATCCATCGCGTCGCTGAGCGCAGTGCCCGACACGTAGTCCGCCTCGATCGTGGCCTGACGCTGCCGGTCGTAGCGATTGATGCTGATGGGACCTTCGCCGAAGCGGATGTCGGCGAGCGCGCTCAGCGGCACGGCCACACCGCGCGGAGACGGCACCCGGATCTGCTCGAGCACCTGCCGGTCCGCGCGGGCGTTTTCCTCGAGCAGAACACGAATAGGCACGATCCGATCGCCGGCATTAAACTTGGCCAAGGCCGGTCCAACATCCCCGATCGTCGCTACGCGAATGGTCTCGGAGAGACCCTCCGTCGATATTCCCAGACGCACGGCCAGATCCCGCCGGGGATAAATTCGCAGTTCCGGCCGGTTCAGGCTGGTTGAGGCAATAACGTTGGTTATCGTCGGGATACGCCGCATCTGCGCTGCGAGCTCGGAGGTTACGTTCGTGACCATGTCATTGTCCTGTCCGGTCACGATCAGGTTGACGTTCCGCTTGCCGTTCTCGTCGCCCAGGAACCAGTAGCGAATATCGGGTATATCCGCGAGGCTGCGACTGATCTCGTGCTCGATCTGCTCCTGCGTGAGAGATCGCTTGGACTTCGGTATGTAATTGATGGTGACCGTGGCTTTGCGGACTTCGACCGTGGCCGGCGGAATCCGTCCACCATCGACAGATATGCTTTCGATCTCGGGCCGCCGCAGGCGTTTGCTGATAGCCTCGGTAACCGCCTCGGTATCGGCGAGCTGCGAGCCTGGCGGCAACTCGATGGCGAGCAGTGTGCGCGAGGTGTCCACGGCCGGCATGAAACCCGACGGCAGCAGTCGAGTGCTCAATATCGACAAGGCAAAACAGACGAGCCCAAAACCGATGGTGAGAAAGCGGTAGCGCACCGACAAGATCAGAAGCTTGTTATAGGAACGGGTGAACAGGCCCCCGGCTGTCTCTGCATGCTGATGCGGCTTGAGGAAATAGGCGGCGAGCAGCGGCGTTATGAACCGCGCGCACAGCAACGAGAAAAAAACCTGAACCGAGATGGTCAAGCCGAACTGCTTGAAGAATTGCCCGATCAGGGTCGACATGAAACTTGCAGGTATGAAGACGGCGATGATGGTAAGACTGATGGCGATGACTGCCAGCCCTATTTCATCTGCCGCATCCAAGGCCGCCTGATAGGGCGTTTTTCCCATCCGTATGTGCCGGATGATGTTCTCGATCTCGACAATGGCATCGTCCACGAGAATGCCCGTGCTCAAGGTGATCGCCAGCAAACTGACCACGTTGAGCGAAAAGCCGGCCACGTCCATGGCCCAGAACGCGGGCAGGATCGACAAGGGCAAGGTGATCGCCGCGATAAGGGTCGCCCTGATATCGCGTAAGAACAAAAAGACCACGAGCACGGCAAGTGCGGCGCCTTCATAGAGGGTGTGCATGGCCGACTCGTAGTTGCCGAGCGTGAAGGTGACCGAGCTGTCGATCAGCTTGAGGTCGGTATCCGGGTTCGCAGCCTTGATCGCGTCGATGCGAGCGGCGACCGCATCCGCGACCACCACATCGCTTGCACCCTTGGCGCGCAAAATACTGAAGCCGACAACCGGCGCGCCATCAACGCGAGCGAACGTTCGCGGCTCGGCAATGGTGTCGCTGATGAGCCCGAGATCGTCCAGTCGTACCTCGCCTCCCATCGGCAGCGCGATCCTTGTTGCCGCGAGATCGGCTACGGTCTTTGCCCCTGCGAGCGTACGAATCGCCTGGTCGCGTCCGCCAATCTCGGCCCGCCCGCCGGCGAGGTCGACGTTGCTTCCGCGAAGCTGCCGGCTTACATCGAGCGGAGTCAGCCCGAAGCCTTGCAGGCGAACCGGGTCGAGGCCGACCCGTATCTCACGTTCCACGCTACCGATACGCTCCACTCGAGCCACCCCGCGCACCCCCTGCAGTTCGCGGATGACCACATCCTCCACGAACCAGGAGATCTGCTCGGGTGTCTTCCCAGGCGCGATCGCGGCATAGGTGAGGATCGGCAGGCCAGCGATGTCGACGCGCTGGATCAACGGCTCATCGATTGTACGTGGCAAATTGGCGCGGACCCGCGTGACCGCGTCCTTGACGTCGTTGAGAGCGCGATCGGTGTCAGTTTCAAGCCGAAACGCGACGGTTGTTATCGACAATCCATCCGTGATCGAGGAATTGATCTTTTGCGCACCTTCGACCCCGGCGACAGCGTCCTCGATCGTCTTGGTAACCTGCGTTTCGAGCTCGGCAGGCGCGGCGCCGAATTGTGAGACGATCACGGACACGACCGGAACGTCGGCCTTCGGCATGCGCGTGATCGGCAGCTTGTTGAAACTGAGAAATCCGAGCGCGACCACTGCGAGCGCTATGACAAGTGGAGGAAGCGGCTGTCGTATCGACCACGCCGAGATGTTCACAGCCATCCGCTCTCGCTCCGATCTCGATCGGCAATAAACGACCGACTCGCAATGAGCGGTTCGTCAACAGGAGTTGGGCAGGCGCGCAGGTGGTGACCCAAGGCCAGCGCATACTCAAAAACCAAGCGTTATCACTGCCTAACAGTGCAGTCCAGTGCCAGCAAGATTGGCCCCAAAGCCAGCTTGATGCTACGGGAACGAATCCCTCGGCATGCGCCGTGATGCCACATCGTTTGAATTTGTCGCGAATTCATGGATGAATGAGCCAGCGATTAAGGCCCTGAATTGAGCTGTGGATGAATCATTCTCGCGCAGAGAAAATTAGGCGTGCCGTGACAGCAGGTCTCCGCCGCTGGCCGCACGCCACGATAGTTCCCGCGGAGCCGGTGCCGACTGGGTCGGACGACCCCAACGTCGTGCGTCCGATGCCGCGCCGGAAGATCACGCACTCTCTTGCAAGCGCACCGGTCGTTTTGCCACGGGTGCGCCGCGTGGTATTCAAAGCCGGAATTATCCGGCCGATCTTCCGGCTGTTCGCATGGATGTGGGCCGCGCTCCAGTTTTTCTCCGGCAACCTCTACGACTTTATCCTCCGACGTAACAGCGTCCAGCGACGGGCGGCTCGCCTGCGGCGCGTATTTGAAGAGGCAGGCCCTAGTCTCACCAAGTTGGGACAGCAGCTCTCGCTGCGTGCCGACCTCCTGCCGTATGCGTATTGCGCAGAGTTGGGCAAGATGCTCGACCAAGTGCCTCCGTTCCCGACAACGGCGGCGATTGCAATCATCGAGCGTAACCTGGGACGGCCGCTCAATCAGGTGTTCCAGGCTTTCGACCCGACCCCGATCGGCTCTGCGTCGTTAGCATGCGTGTACCAGGCAATCCTGAAAACCGGGGAAAAGGTCGCAGTGAAGGTGCGCCGTCCGGGCATCGGGCCGATGCTCGCCGCCGACCTGCGCGCGCTCGACTGGCTGCTGAACGTGGCGGAGACGCTGACGTTGATACGGCCGGGCCTCACGGGGCGATTCCGGCAGGACCTTCGCACCATCCTGTTCAGTGAGCTGAACTTTCGCGCCGAGGCACGCTACACCGAGCTTTTCAGGCGGCGGGCAAGGAAGCGCGACGAGGTCACGGCGCCAAGGGTTTATTTCAAGTACTGCACCGATGAAGTCATGGTGAGCGAGCTGATGTCGGGCGTGTGGATGTGGGAACTCATAGCCGCAGTCGACAGCAACGATCAGGAGTTCCTGGTGAACGCTCGCGCTCGGGGGATAGAGCCGAAGACGCTCGCCCGCAAGATCGTTCGCATCATGCAGCGCGAGTTGTTGGAGGAGCTTTTTTACCATGCCGATCCGCATCCCGCCAATATCGTGGTCCTGCCAAATAACAAGCTCTGCTTCATAGACTTCGGAGCAATCGGCCGTTTTTCGACGCAGACGCGCAAGGGATGGCGCGAGCTCCAGTACCATGTGATGAAGGGCGACATCACGCGCATGGTGAATGCTTCATTGAATTTCGCCGGGCCCCTACCGCCCATGGACGTGCACCGGTTGGCCAGCACGATGGAGCAGGTCTATGCCGAATGGGTCTTCGCAATGATCAGCAAGGACGCGGAGTGGTGGGAGCGAAGCTCTGCTTCTGCATGGCTTCGATACATCGAGGTTGCGCAGGAGTATGGCGTCCCGGTAGCACTCGAGACTATCCAGCTGTTCAGAGCGACCCTGCTGTATGATTCGATCATTACGCGGCTGAACCCCCAGATCAACGTCGCCAGGGAGTATCAGGTCTATGCGACACAAGCGGCAAAAGAAGCACGCAAGCGGGTCCGCAAGGCCTTTCGGGAGCGGCTGTGGGGACCGACGGATATGGACTACCTGGTTCTCGAGCAGCTCGCAGATACGGCGACCCAGTTTATGTTCAAGCTTCAGCGCAGCGTCGAAGATCCACTCATCCATTTCCGGAACATTGTCGGAAAGATTGCCTATACCGCGTCACTGCTGCTGCGAATGGGCTATCTGGCTGCGGCACTCGCCGGGATCGCGCTGCTCGCAGACTCCATCTGGAAAAGCTGGACCGGCAACAAAATCGATTGGAGCTGGTTGATCCAGGTAGGAACGTCCTTCGGGTGGATACAGCTGATTCTTATCGTCTTGACCCTGGTCGTCATACGCCGAATCGTAATTCGGTTGAGCCAGCCGGACAAGCGCGTGGATCCCGAGAGATGACTGATCACAGGAGATCGACAGTGATGGAGAACGGCTCCCCGCGACAACAGTTGGTCCCAGTGCTCGCTCCAGTGACTGATCGAGGGCTGCTCCTCGAGGTGGGACGACAAAGTCGCTCGCAGATCAAGCGTCTCAAACGCGGTCGCGGCCGGCTCACGCGACAGATCACGGACGCGGTGACCCAGGCTTGCGAGGGGCTGGGAATAGATCCACGATCTGAGGTGATTCCCGTCGTCATTCTCTATCGGCGTCGCCCAAACGACTACCGGGTATCATTTGCCGGCGGCTGATGCTGCTGGCGGGAGAGGCAACTTGCCACACAATGTGATCACGCCCATCGTGGTGAGCCTGGGTACTACGCGCGAACTTGATCTCGCCGAATTCCGCAGCGGAGTGGGCCGCATAGCGGAAGACGTGGAAGAGATCATGCGGCTGGTGCGCAGGAGCATGCCTCCTGAACAAGCCGACAGGGTCTTGCTCCCCGTCGTCGTGGTCTACGCAGACGAGCAGGAAGTATAGGGCAGGCTCACCCCACGCTCAGAGAACTTCGGAGATTTTCGGGACTTGCGACCGCCGGCCCGCGGATTTAGTCGACTGAAAGCGTGAGCGGGATGCCTTTCCCCCCGGAGCAGTCCATGGTTCCCGTTGACCTGCCGGACCACTGCCCCACGTAGCTGCATCGATCGCCATCGTCGAGCGAGAGGACGGCTTGCAATCGTGATGATCCGGCGGACTGGTTTATCTGCAACGTCAGCTTCCCGGACTTCTCCACCGGGCCATTCACCGTGCAAAGTCCGACATGTTTCATGCGCACTGAGCCGGAGAATTCTTGGCCGCTGCCGCCGGGCTGCGGTGCAACCTCGGCATTGAGCTCCCACTCCGAAAGATACCCGGCAGTTCCGGCAATCCGCAAATGCTGATCGCGCGCCGACGAGGCGTTAATACAAAGAAGCAGGGCGAACAAAGCGCGGGCAAACATCCTCTTACCTCGGCGTCAGCCTGCCGAAATTCTCACCCCAAGGCAAGTTCAAGTATAGGGTCGTTCAGGCACTCCTCGTGAGGGGGTCAATTATTTTCGACTTCGCAGGGCGTGACAGCATTGCGCCTAGCGCAGTGTGAGCGCCCGGCGGACTGACGACACGGCGGACTGACGCCTGTTGCCGAGCCACCGGGGCCGCGCTATAGACATGCAATAGCTCGGCCAGCGCAAGGATAGAGGATGATTGTCCCAACTTGGCTGCCTCTCGCAGAGCGGCGTGCCTGCGCCATCAGCATCGCGCGTCGAGCAGACAATCCCGGTTGGAATTAGCTTTGGTCCCCTTCACGAGGTAAATCCATCATGGATAAGCTTGTCAGGCGTGTGACGGTCGTACAAAGAAGCGGCGATACCCGCACGGCCACAGTTGCCTATGAACATCCGGAAGAGCACGAAGACGAGACGATTCAAAGCTCGTCCCTTCTGCGGCCGGTCGAGCGGGTTGTAAGGCGGCTTTTAAAAGCCGAGGTGATTTTCACTCAAGAGCAGTACAAGCGTCATCTCGAATCTGGCGGGCGAAAGAACGGGTGGTTGTTCGATGCGCCATCGAATATCCTGCATGCCGGCGTGAAAGCCTACAACGAAGCGCGCAAGGCGGTACCGTTCAGATTGCTCCCGAAAGTGCCGGAAGAATAGATTTCCAGCGTGAGCCTCTGGCAGGAGCACCAACATGGCAACGACAACAACGAGCAGCCCGGGTTCGGAACAGCGCGAGCATCGGGAACATCGGCCGCAAGAGAAGACCGACAAAAGTCAGATTATTGTCGTCGACCTCGAAGAACGCCAGCCGAGCAAGCAGATCAGGCGGCTGCGCAATGGCGAAGGCAAGCTGATGGACCACATCGAAAAGATCATCAGCGAGCTGTCTGAGGCGGGGACAATCAAATCGGGCGCGCAGCCCGTCGTGGTGATCGTGCGCGAGGAACTACCCTGGCCTTTCGGCTGATCTTCCCTGGCTGGGTCCGTCACTGGCGCTTTCCCCAGCGGGGCGTGCTTGTCGGATCCAAGAAGCGATCTGTGATCGATCATCCCGCGGCCATTCCCAGCATGTGAGCCGCCAATTGGATCCTTCGACCGCCAGCGCAGCGGCGTAACCAGGGCCGGGATCGAGCGCGCACAACGTGTAGCGACTGGCCTCGGCGGGATCGTGCCGGGTCGCGAGGAGGCGCGGTGGCTCGGCCGGGGCAAAGGCAACGTCAAACCGGTCCAGCGGAAGCGAGAGCCCGTCTCCCCGCGCCTTCAGATAGGCCTCCTTCCGCGTCCAGCAGGCAAAGAAGGCCTCGCCACGAATTTCAGGAGGGAGAGCAAGCAAGGTCCTGTATTCGCATGGCGAGAAGTACCGGGCTGCAATCTCGGCGTTCGCCATGTCCTGCTTGATCCGCTCGACATCGACCCCGAGCACGCGGTCAATGGCAGTCGCGACCAGGATCACGTCGCCCGAATGGGAGACATTGAATTGCAACGGGCAGTTTGCGTCAGCCAGCGCCGGCTTTCCAAATGCATTGTATTTGAATTCAATCTGATGCGTAGGTCTGCCGAGGTAGTGCCCGAGGAGCAATCGTGACAAACCGCGTCCGATTATCGCGCGCCTGCGGTCCACGTCAAAGTAAAAGCGCTCGGCGCGGGCTCGCTCATCAGCTGATAGGACTTGGGTAAACAAGGAAAGAGAGCTTCGAGGCTGATCCAACAGCGCGCGCCAGACGTGGACTTCATCCGGCACGAGACAGTAGTCAGCCGTCGGAAAATTCCACACCCTCGTCGCACAAGCCTCCGCAGTCATTCGAGACCCGCCAGCGCCAGATCTGGAGCGGCCAGACCTGACTCATAGCGAGCCTTCCTCTGCGCGAAAAGCGCTTGTTCTGTGGCTGAGAATCAGACGCCGCCGCCCGGGGCGTAACAACGGATCTTGGTTTCGCCCCTTTCGACGTACCACCACACGACAGGCGCACCGTGCGGATTGCCGTTCCGGATCACCACTTCCTCGGGCACAGGCTGCCAATCGTGATCGGGCCAGCGGGTCCAGTATTGCCCTTGGCGAATGTCCTCTTCGGCATAAACCCCGTCGGCCTCGCTGCAGCACAGCGCCCCCGTCTTTGGGGACTTCTGCGCACGAAACCAGGCTCGCACGTCCGGCGATACTGAATTGTATTGACCGTTGTCCCGGGCCAGTACAGGCGCACAAAGCAGAACCCAGAACAGCATGATACGAAGCACAGTAGACCTCCTGAATGAAACAGGATCTCAATCCGCTGTCGTCACAATTGACCGCTGCTCCAAAGATCCTGAAGCGACGGTGCCGCTCAGTTGAGTGGCATCGCCGTCACCCAATGGATGCTTTCGGCGGTACAATGCGAGACATGAAAAAGGGTTCCGTGAGTCGAGCACTCGACAAAATGCAGCCGCCGATTGATCCAAGGCGCGGCGCTACCGCGGCCGCAATTGCGCTAGAGGAGCCAACTGACTTGGAATACCGCGGGTAGGCGCAGAATGCGCGCACGCTGTCACATCCCGCAATATCGCGAGGTCAGGCGGCTGATGGAGACATCCTTTGGACAAACAAGAATGGATATTCCACACTCCTGGCCGTCAGGCCTCGCAGGCCCAAACCGGAGAAGCCGATGAGACCCAACCCAACCGCATCGATCGGCAGAAAGGGCTGTCCTGACAGACGGCAGCTTCTCACGAGCGGCGCATGCGGCCTGATGGCACAATTCCTTCCGTCCTATTCCAGCGCGAACGTTCGCGTTCCGTATGACTGGAATGCGAGCCCGCCGATGGAGGCGAAGGACCGGTTCGTCGATTGGATGAAGGAGAACCGCGGGGAGGATCCAGAATTCCTCGGCAAGCGCTGGGACCGGTTCCAGGAACTTCTGGCGCACCATGATATTTGGGGGGAGCGCGACAAGCGGGCGTTCCTGCTCACCCCACGGGAAGAGTTCGTCACCGCTCAAAACATGAGTCGTGCTTACGAGTGGCATTATCTGCCTATCGGCTACGGCGTGACCATAACCGGCCCGCACACCGTCGCCCGGATGACGAATTCGCTCAACGTGAAATTCGAGGACAAGGTGCTCGAGATCGGCACCGGCTCCGGTTATCAGTCCGCGTACTTGTCAAATCTGACAGAAAAGGTGTTTTCAATCGAGATCATTAAACCGCTCGCAGAGCGCACCTGGGCGCTGTACGACTCATTGATCGCGCGGGGCTATGGCGAGTACAAGGCGATCGCGAAGAAGCACGCCGATGGCTATTATGGCTGGGAGGAGGAGGCACCTTTCGACAAGATTATCGTCACCTGCGGGATCGACCACATCCCGCCGCCTCTCCTCCAGCAGCTCAAGCCGGGGGGAACCATGGTAATTCCCGTAGGACGCCCTGGCTCACAGCACGTCCTCAAGATCAGCAAGCAGCGAGCCTCTGACGGTGCGATCAGCGTGGCACGCTCGGATATCTACAATGGGAGCTCGGTTTCCTTCGTGCCCTTCACGAA
>DATBYX010000272.1:0-15825 GCA_036513475.1 Xanthobacteraceae bacterium
AGCTTTCTCGCACGCATGGTCGGAGTCCAGAGGACGACGGTGACGTTGGTGGCGAGCAAATTGCAGTCCGCCGGGATCATCCGCTGTCGCCGCGGAAAGGTCCGGGTCCTGGATCCTGCAAAGCTCGAGAAGGTGGCGTGCCCGTGCTACGCCCGCATGCGGCAGACGCGCCAAGGCCTGGAACGCAGCTCCGAATCCAACAAGGCATTTGACGGTGACGTCCGCAGGATCACTTCAGCGTCGCTTGAGAGCGCCGATGTGCTGTTGCGCAGAGCGCCAGCCACCGCCACCTCCTGAGCAGGTGGAGGCCTGTCTTGTTCTCCCCCCGGTGAACCCCAGGGGGAGAAGAGGTAGCGGGCGGATCGGAGCTTGGACCTGCCCAGAGCGGGAGTGAGCTACCCCGCGAATACCGCGCGCTGTTGCGCCTGAGCCTCGGTTTCCGTCCTCGGCTTCGCCGGCAGCTGCAGCACGGTGGCCTCCTGCCCCTCGCACATGAACGTGAGCAGGAGCGTTTGCCCATCCGGCAGCTCGAGCGCATCATGATGCATATGAGGCTGCTCCTTGTTGATCTGACGGAATATGGCGGTCTTGTGAGGAGTGGGCCCGGAAGCGCCGTAAACCGAGATTTCCCTGTCGAAAGCGAGTTCAGTGCCGGGCAGGACGCATACCGCCGTAGTCGGATCCTCCGGCGCGGCAAATCCGCGCGTGCCGGTGCCGAAGTTGCTCGTCCGCAACTTGTCGCCGACGCTGGCGGGGCGAGATTTAACATGCATTAAGCTGTAATCGCACATGGGCGATGCTCCTTCGCTGTTAGCTTCAAAGCTCTAACGCCGTGCGCACGCAAGAGTTCATTGGGGTGTTCGGAGACGGTGCTACGGCCTCCTTTCCTGGCATTATAGCTGATTCGCTGGTTTATATCTCCGTCATGCGCGGGTTTGTCCCAGGGCTTGTCCCGCGCATCCACATCTTTCGTGCGCCAGCCAAGGCATGGATGGCCGGGACAACGGGTCGCGGCCGTGACGCTCGTAACATTCCTAGCAGCAACTGCGTCCCGCAGACCTCAAGACATCGGCAACACACCCGAGGCTTGCGTGGCCTCGCAGCTCCTCCAAGGCGACCGGGAGAGGCTGCCGCCAGTTCGGGTGCTCATCGACGGTGCCGGGAAGATTTACCTGCTCCTGCACACCCAGAAGGTCTTCCAAGGAGACCACCAGAAGGCGCGAGGGCGTGTCCGCCAGATACTTTGTGACACCGGCGAAGTCGTTGCGCTCGATCCCGCGCTCTCGCAGCGCCGCATCCAGGGCCTCCAACGCGCGACGGCGGTCCTCATCCGATTCGCCGGGGTTGATGTCCAATGCGCGTTTGAGCGCCAAATCGCGATGCGCTCGCCATCCCGCGAAGGTCGGCAGGTCATGGGTTGCAAATGTCACCAGCGCGTTCTCGCGGTACGTCCCAGGTCGAGCAAATCCTCCCCCTTGCGTGCGCTCGAACAACATCACCTGGTACGACCAAATGCCCCAGTCCATCAGGGTCTCACGAAAGTTCTCAGGGACGGTGCCGAGGTCTTCGCCCACGAGCACGCATTGTTGTTGGACGCTCGCGAGAGCGGCGGTAGCGAGAAGCGAATGGAAGGGAAGCCGGATGTACGTGCCGTTCTTCGCAGAGGTACCGTGCGGGATGATGTAAAGTCGCTGCAGCCCGAGCACGTGATCAAGCCGAACGGCCCCCGCGTAACGCATGGTTGCCTGCAGCAGTTGGCGAAATGGTTCGAACCGCTGCTGCTCGAGGCCAAGGGGATTGAAGCCGGCAAGGCCCCAATTCTGGCCCAAGCTGTTGAGATTGTCCGGGGGCGCGCCAACCGCAATGCCGGTCAAGACGGCCGCCTGGTCGCACCACGCATCAAAACCGTCGCTGCGCACCCCGACTGCAATGTCCAAATAGAGCCCGATGGGCATGCGGCGGGCCTGAGCCCGCAGCCGGCAGCGTTCAAGTTGCTCGTCGGCCACCCATTGCACGAATTCGAAGAAGCCGATGCGCGTTTCCTCACTCTCACGCAGACCAGCGAGCGCCTCCGCATCCCCTCGTCGCCATTGCTGCGGCCATTCCCACCACGGACCAGCAAATTTGCGGCGCAGGAATTCGAAGCAGGCAAATCGCAACAGTAAGTGGGCGTGGCGGGCGCGAAACTCATCGAAGGCGGCGCGTCGTTGCGGCGACGCGGCTGCGAGAAATGCCGCATATGCGCTTTCCAGCGCGCGCGTCTTGAGGGCGGCGACTGCGCGATAGTCCAAGGCCGCATCGGCTCGGAGCCGGCGAACCCCCTCCTCCACCCCCGCCGCGCGCAGCCCGGGAAATTCCGGTATGGCTTCGACGTCGATGTAGAGCGGGTTGAGGAAAACCCGACTGTTGGGAAAGTAGGGGCTCGGCTCCTCCATCTTGTCGTCCATCAGGGAGTGGAGCGGATTGAGCCCGACCCCGGCCGCCCCCAGGTCGGCCGCAATCTCGATCAGCTCGATGAGATCCGAAAAATCCCCGTGTCCCCAATTGCGACGCGAGCGCAGCGCATAGAGCTGCACTGCCAGCGCCCACATGCGACGCGGTGCCGCCGGATCGCCTTGATATGCTTGGCGGGGGGCAACGATGAGGGGCGCTTCCTCGCGGCTTTCCTGTTCACCCTCTGCTGCGGCCTCGAGGCGGTAAAGTCCATGCGGCAGCCCCTGCGGCAGTTTCAGATGCGGCGAAATGCTTTCGCCTTCCGCCACTTTCCGATCCGAAGAGATCTTCCAGCGCACGGGGAGCCCTTCCGGCCCGTTCAGCTTGAGCTCCGGTATCGACCCGTCCCGGATCACGATGGGTCCCGGCAAGAGACGCCGGGGTGCGCTGCTGCTCGCGGCCAGCGCCTCAAGCACCCGCGAGATAACGTCCGGCGCTACCTTGTGGAGCTCACCCACTCCATCCCAATACTCGGTGGCCACGCCCGCGCGGGCCGCGCGATCCCTGATATCTTCCATCTCGCCGCATCTCGCAGATGTCTCAACACCGCCTCGCACGACCTCGCATGGCGCGCTATGGGACGATGTGGCCCCCCGAGCGGCAAACATTGAGGAGGCGCAGCGGACTTGCAAGAAGAAAGCGGGGATGGAACCAAAGGCGCCATTGCCGGTTCCACCGGCACCTGCCTTTGCGCCGTCCGGGCCGGGGTTGCCGGGGAGGCAGAGCGTGAACGCGCCGTGACAGCCTACGCGAGCATCCCGTCAGTCCGCGACCTCTCCGGTCAGCGCATCTGGATCGAGGATATCTATCCCCTGGTGGAGGGAGGCCGGTATCCGGTCAAGCGGATTGCCCGTGAGCCGGTCGAGGTCTGGGCTGATGTGTTCAGAGATGGACACGCCGTTCTGGCAGCCGACCTCCTTTGGCGATCCGAAACGGCGCAGCGATGGAGCCGCACCCCGATGCGCCTCCACAACAACGACCGCTGGAGCGCAAGCTTCGTTCCCGCCAAGGCGGGGCGCTATCTCTACGCGATCGAAGCCTGGACCGATGCGTTCGGTACATGGCGCCGTGACTTTATAGTGAAGCGCGACGCGGGACTGGACGTCACAGTGGAAATGCAGGAAGGCGTGTTGCTGCTTGAGAGGCTGAAATCCCGGGCCGAGGCTCACCCGCGCAAGGCGCGCTGCGGAAAACCCCGCGACGGCGGCGGTGAAATCGCAGAAGCGGGCGGCCAGGATCTTCTCTCGGACGAGCTCCCTGCCTTGGCCAGGAGTTGCGAAAAGCCGGACCTCACGCGCAGCATCAACTGTCCGCTCGTCGTCGATCGACCGCTCGCGCGGGCAGGTGCCTGGTACGAGATGATGCCGCGCAGCCAAACGCCGGTCGCCGGGGCGCATGGCACACTGAGCGATTGTATCCGACGGCTGCCCGACATCGCCGCACTGGGTTTCGACGTTCTTTATCTCACACCCATCCATCCCATCGGCAGAATCAATCGGAAAGGCCGCAACAATGCGTTGCAGGCCGAGCCGGGCGATCCCGGAAGCCCCTATGCGATCGGCTCGAGCGAGGGTGGACATGACAGCGTGCACCCCGAGCTTGGAACGCTCGACGATTTTCGTGCCCTGGTCAAAGCGTGCGCCGAGCACGGGCTTGAGATCGCGCTTGATTTTGCCATCCAATGCTCCCCAGACCATCCCTGGCTGACGCAACATCCGGAATGGTTCAAGCGGCGTCCCGACGGCTCGATCCAGTATGCCGAGAACCCGCCCAAGAAATACGAGGATATCGTCAACCCGGAATTCTACGGGCCGCAACGCGATTCCCTATGGGCGGCCCTGCGCGACGTGGTGCTGTTCTGGGTCGAGCAAGGGGTGCGTATCTTTCGCGTGGACAACCCACACACCAAACCGTTCCCTTTCTGGGAGTGGCTGATTCGGGAGGTCCAGACAGTCGATCCGAACGTGATCTTCTTGTCGGAGGCATTCACACGCCCGAAACTGATGAAAGCACTTGCCAAGCTCGGCTTCACCCAATCCTACACCTATTTTACCTGGCGCACGGGAAAGGAGGAGCTGCAAGCGTATTTGAGCGAGCTCACGGGCTACCCGGAGCGGGAATACTTTCGGCCCAATTTCTTCGTCAACACACCCGATATCCTGCCCTATCACCTGCAGAGCGGTGAGCCCTGGGTGTTCAAGGCCCGCATCGCCCTCGCCGCTACGTTGTCCGGCAGCTATGGCATCTACAACGGCTTCGAGCTTCTCGAGCACGCGCCGATTCCCGGGCGGGAGGAATACCTCAACTCGGAAAAGTACGAGCTCAAGACCCGCGACTGGGATCGGCCCGGCAATATCAAGGCCTATATCGGGGCGCTCAACCGCATTCGCAAAGCCAATCCCGCGCTGCTGCAGACCAGCAATCTCCGTTTTGCGCAAGTCGATGATCCGGACGTGATCGGCTATGTCAAGGAATCGGTGAGCTCCGACAATGCCGTCGCAGTAGCGATCGCGTTGGCAAAGCAGGGCCCACGGGAGGTCTGGTTCCATTTCGGCGAGATCGAGATCGGCCCAGCCGAGGCGCGGCGACGCGTCAAAACCATCGAGAACGTGCTCACCGGAGAACGGCATGTGATCGAATGGGGAGGCGTGCGCTTGCGCATCGATCAGGAGCAGGATCCGGCATTGATATTCCGCTGCTTTGCCTGAACGTGCCGTGGATGCCACTGCGGACATCAAAGTTGAACCCAAGCTCGACCTCGACGAGCTCTGGTTCAAGGACGCCATCGTGTATCAGCTGCACGTCAAGGCGTTCGCGGACAGCAACAGCGACGGCATCGGAGATTTCGTCGGACTCACACAGAAGCTCGATTATCTGCATGAGCTCGGGGTCACCACCTTGTGGCTGCTGCCGTTCTATCCCTCGCCAGGGCGTGACGACGGCTACGACATCTCGGACTACCGCCGCATCAATCCCGATTTCGGCACCATGCATCAGTTCCGGCGCTTCATGCAGGAAGCCAAGCGCCGCAAGCTGCGGGTGATCACCGAGCTCGTGATCAATCATACCTCGGACCAGCATCCCTGGTTCAAGCGGGCGCGCCGCCACCGGCCCGATTCCGATGCGCGCAACTGGTACGTCTGGAGCGACACCGACCAGCGTTACGCCGGAACGCGGATCATCTTCAGCGACACGGAGAAATCGAACTGGGCCTGGGATGCGCAAGCGCAAGCCTACTACTGGCACCGCTTCTTCTCGCATCAGCCGGACCTCAACTACGACAACCCGCGTGTCATCCTGGCAATGGTGCAGGTGATGCGGCGATGGCTCGACATGGGTGTGGACGGGTTTCGGCTCGATGCCATTCCGTATCTGGTCGAACGCGAAGGCACCAATAACGAGAACCTGCCGGAGACGCACTCAGTCATCAAACGGATTCGTGCGGAGCTCGACGCCTACTCTCCGGGCAAGGTGCTCTTGGCCGAGGCCAATCAATGGCCGGAAGATGTCAGCGCCTATTTCGGCGACGGCGACGAATGCCACATGGCTTATCACTTCCCGCTCATGCCCCGCATCTTCATGGCGATCGCGCAGGAGGACCGATTTCCCATAACCGACATCCTGCGGCAGACGCCGGATATTCCATCCAATTGTCAGTGGGCTCTGTTCCTGCGCAATCACGACGAGCTCACGCTCGAAATGGTGACCGACGTCGAGCGCGATTATCTCTGGTCGACCTATGCCACCGACCCGCGCGCGCGGCTCAACCTGGGCATTCGGCGACGGCTCGCTCCCCTGATGGACAATGATCGCCGCAAGATCGAGCTGATGAACTCGCTCCTGCTGTCGTTCCCCGGTACTCCCATCCTCTACTACGGCGACGAGATCGGAATGGGCGACAACATCTATCTCGGCGACCGCAACGGCGTGCGCACCCCCATGCAATGGACGTCCGACCGCAATGGCGGCTTCTCGCGGTGCGATCCGGCGCGCCTCTACCTGCCCATGATCATGGATCCGGTCTACGGGTACGAGGCCGTCAACGTGGAGGCACAGTCGCGGAGTCTCGCCTCGCTGCTGAGCTGGACGAAGCGCCTGATCGCCGTGCGCAAGTCGAGCAAAGTTTTCAGCCGCGGTTCATTGAGCTTCATTCGTCCCACAAACCGCTCGGTTCTGGTGTACGTGCGGCAATATGAGGATGAAGTCCTGGTTTGCGTCGCCAACCTGTCGCGTTCCGCGCAAGCCGCGGAGATCGATATGTCGCCGTGGCGAGGACGCCGCCCGCTGGAGCTCCTGGGCCGTACCAGCTTTCCCGTCATCGGCGAGAGCTCCTACCTTGTGACGCTCGCTCCTTATGGCTTTTTCTGGCTGCAACTCTGCGAGCTGAGCGAGACGGCGGCAGCCGTCCCCATTGCACCCGAATTCGAGACCCTCGTCGTCACGAGCGGCTGGAAGTCGCTGATGCAGGGTCGCTCCCGGACGGTGTTGGAGCGAGACGTGCTTCCGGCGTTTCTTGCAAGCCGACGCTGGTTCTCGGAGCGCGGCAATAAATCGATCGCGACCCGCATTGCCGGCTCGGTGCCGTTGCCGTCGAGCGAGGCCGAGCTCGGGATGGCGCTCGTTGAAGCCGGGGGCCGCGCTCGTGCCGCGACTTATCTGTTGCCGCTGGTGATCCGGTGGACACGGCTGGAGCGTGAACGCCACAGTCCCGTTGCGCTCGCCGCCGTACGCAGGGGCGCGCGGGAAGGAACCTTGCTCGATGCAGCTGCCGATGCAAGCTTCATCGGATTCATATTGGACCAGTTGCGTCGCCCGCAGGTGCTCGAATGGGAGGGCCGCCGGATTGAATTTCGCTCGACCGGTGAAATTGCCGACGACGTTGCGACCGCGCTCGAGGAGATCCGCGCCGTCGACGCCGAGCAGTCCAACACCACGGCGCTCGTCGGCAACAGATACGTGGTCAAGCTGTTTCGACGCATCGAGCCGGGTATCAATCCCGAGATCGAGCTGGGCCGCTATCTGACCGAGACAGTGCATTTTCCCAACACGCCCGCTTTGCTCGGCACCGCGGAACTGGAAGAGAACGGCTCACGCGCCGCGGTCGCGGTGGTGCATCGGTTCGTGGAGAATCAGGGCGACGCCTGGGCGGTGACTAATGCTTATCTCGACCGCTTTGTCGAAGAGCAGCGATTGCTCACGGCCGAGGCGGCGGGGCACAGCGATGAGCAGGCAGCCTATCTGCACCGCATAGAGCACGTGGGGCAGAGGGTCGCGGAGCTGCAGCTCGCGCTTGCGGGTCGGGAAGATGTGGTCGATTTCGCTCCCGAACCGATTTCCGCTGCCGACATCCGGCGCTGGACCGAGAGCCTCCGCGAGCGGGCCGTTCATACCTTGGATCACCTGGCTCGCCGCCGCTCCGATCTGGCCGATACCGACCGCCAGCTCCTGGAGAAAGTGCTCTCTACCCGCGAGTCGCTTGCGTCCTTGCTGCACGAATTGTTGCCGGACACCTTGGATGCCGTGAAGATCCGTCACCACGGCGATTTTCATCTCGGTCAGATGTTGATCGTCAAGGATGATGTCTTCATCATCGATTTTGAAGGCGAGCCCAGGCGCAGCATCGAGGATCGCCGACAAAAAGCGCCGGCGGCGCGCGACGTCGCCGGCCTGATCCGCTCCATTGACTATTCCGCAACCGGCGCGCTCGAGCGTGCGCTCAGATCCGCGCCCGATGACGAGGACAAGATAGCCCGCGCGCTCGAAGGTTGGCGCGCCTCTGCAGTAGCGGCGTTTTTGGCGGGTTATCGCCGTTCCCTCACCAACCTCCGCCTTTGGCCGCGGTCGACGCAGGCTGCCGACCGCCTTCTCGATTTCTTTTTGCTGGAGAAAGCGTTCTACGAAATCGAATACGAGCTGGCGCATCGGCCCGATTGGCTGCGGGTGCCATTGGCCGGCACGTGGCGCATCCTGTCGCGATCGGAGGTGGCAGCCCCATGACCTTGCTGACCCCTGATGCCTATGCGGTGCTTCAAGGTCGTCATCCCGACCCGTTCCGCTATCTGGGCCCCCACGTCGAGGGGGACGTGCCGCTCGTCCGCGTGTTCCTGCCCGATGCGGAGGGGGTGGCCGTCATCGATGAGCAGGGTCACGAGAGCGACCTGCGACGGATTCACGACGCGGGCTTGTTTGAAGGGCGTCTTCCCGACGGCTCACCCCGCTATCGCGTCCGGGCGCGCTATGGCGACCGGCAGCTCGACCTGGAAGACCCCTACCGTTTCCCGCCGATACTTTCCGACTTCGACCTCTACCTGCTCGGCGAGGGCACGCATACCCATCTCTACGAGCGGCTGGGCGCGCATCCCATGGTTCTCGACAACGTGTCGGGAGTTGGTTTCGCGGTCTTTGCCCCCTCGGCGCAACGCGTGAGCGTCGTCGGAGATTTCAATCTCTGGGATGGGCGGCGGCATGCCATGCGGGTGCGCGGCAACGGATTCTGGGAAATATTTGTTCCCGGAGTGCAAGCGGGCGAAAAGTACAAATATGAGATCATCGCGCGCGACGGCCGCATGCTGCCGCTGAAATCAGATCCGCTCGCCTTCGCAGCGGAGCCGCGGCCGAAGACTGCCTCCATCGTGGTTGACCGCAACAAGATTGCCCGCCCGCGCGCTTTGCCGGCCGGCGTGAACGCCCTCAACGCGCCGATTTCCATCTACGAGGTGCATCTGGGCTCGTGGCGCCGGCAGCCGGAACAGGCAGGCCGCTGGCTCACGTACCGCGAGCTGGCGGACGAGCTGCCGCCCTACGCGCAGCAGATGGGCTTCACGCATCTGGAATTCCTGCCGGTGAGTGAACACCCTTTCGACGGGTCATGGGGCTATCAGCCGACGGGATTGTTCGCGCCCACGAGCCGGTTCGGATCTCCGGAAGACTTTGCGGCCTTGGTCGAGGCCTGCCACCGCGCCGGGCTCGCCGTGATCATCGACTGGGTGCCAGGTCATTTTCCCGACGATCCGCACGGGCTGGGTCAATTCGACGGAACGGCGCTCTATGAGCACCAGAATCCGATGCAAGGCCGACATCTCGACTGGAATACGCTCGTCTACAACTACGGAAGAACCGAGGTTGCCAATTTCCTGCTGGCGAATGGGTTATTCTGGCTGGACTGGTACGGCATCGACGGATTGCGCGTGGATGCGGTCGCCTCGATGCTGTACCTCGATTACAGCCGGCCCGAGGGCGGCTGGATCCCGAACAAATACGGCGGGCGTGAGAATCTGGAAGCGATCAGTCTCATCAAGCGTATCAATACGGAAGTGTTCTCGCGCTTTCCCAACGCCACCACGGCGGCGGAGGAATCGACCGCCTGGCCCATGGTATCGAGGCCCGTGGATTGGGGCGGCTTGGGATTCGGCTACAAATGGAACATGGGCTGGATGCACGACACGCTCGATTACATCAGCAAGGACCCGATCTACCGCAAGCACCACCATGGCCAGATCCTGTTTGGTCTGCACTACGCATTCTTCGAGAACTTCATCCTGCCCCTCTCCCATGATGAGGTCGTGCATGGGAAGCGCTCCATTCTCGGACGCATGCCCGGCGACGAGTGGCAACGCTTCGCGAATCTGCGCGCCTATTACGGCTTCATGTTCGGTCATCCCGGCAAGAAGCTGCTGTTCATGGGCAGCGAGTTCGCTCAGACAAATGAATGGCAGCACGATCACTCCCTCGACTGGCACCTGTTGGAAAACCCGAGGCATGCCGGCATCCAGAGCCTGATCCGCGATCTCAACCGCCTGTACCGGACGGTGCCGGCCTTGCATGAGCTCGACTGCGAGGCGGCGGGGTTTGAATGGCTGGTCATGCATGACGCTGATCGCGGCGTGTTTGCCTGGCTGCGCAAGGGGC
This sequence comes from Xanthobacteraceae bacterium, assembly GCA_036513475.1. Taxonomy (GTDB): domain Bacteria; phylum Pseudomonadota; class Alphaproteobacteria; order Rhizobiales; family Xanthobacteraceae; genus VAZQ01. Next base: position 10,402 of record DATBYX010000272.1, read on the forward strand.
GCGACGCCCATGAGCGCTGCCTCGTGGTCGTGAATTTCACGCCCGAGGTGCATCGCGACTACAGCATCAAGGTGCCCTTTTCCGGGACTTGGCGTGAGGTCCTCAATACCGATGCCGAGACCTACGGCGGCACCAATGTCGGGAACGGGGGCGCGGTGCGCACGTTGGACACGGGCGCAATCCCCGAGCTCAGCCTTGTTGTTCCGCCCCTTGCTGCGATTTTTCTCGTCCCCGAGCCCTAGTAGATCGATTCCATGAAACCAATCGGATCAGGTGGATGGAGCTTAAACCAACAGACCTCATCCTGAGGAGGCGCGAAGCGCCGTCTCGAAGGATGGCCGCTGGCTCGGTCTCGCTTGTGGCCGTCCTTCGAGACGCACGCAAGGGCGCGCTCCTCAGGACGAGGTTGATTGATGCGTCGATATGATTCGAACCTCGAAAACGCAGTACTAGCATGCGGCTCACCGCCGGGCTGCCGCACCCCTTGGGATCTACCTGGGACGGGCGTGGAACAAACTTCGCACTGTTTTCCGCCAATGCGGAAAAGGTCGAGCTCTGCCTGTTCGATCGGCACGGCCGCCGGGAGGTCGAGCGCATAGCGCTTCCGGAGCGGACCGAGGATGTCTGGCACGGCTATCTCAATGATGTGCTGCCGGGGCAACTCTATGGCTACCGGGTCTATGGCCCATACGATCCCGAGCGCGGCTTGCGCTTCAACTTCAACAAGCTTCTGATAGATCCCTATGCCAAATCCATTTCCGGCCGCCTGGTCTGGAGCGATGCGCATTTCGCCTACCGCGCGGGCAGCGCGCGCGCCGATCTGTCATTCGACCGGCGGGACAACGCGCGCGGTATGCCGAAGGCGGTCGTCGTCGACGAAGCCTTCACCTGGGGTGAGGAGCGCAGGCCGTCGATTCCCTGGGAGGACACCATCATTTATGAGGCCCATGTCAAAGGATTGACGCAGCAGCGCGAGGACGTTGCGCCGGCATGGCGCGGCACGTTTCGCGGGATTGCGGCTCCGAGCATCATCGATCATCTCAAGCGGCTCGGGGTCACGGCGATCGAGCTGTTGCCGATTCACGCGTTCGTCGATGATCGGCACCTCGTGCAGCGGGGCTTGAGCAACTTTTGGGGCTATAACACCGTCGGGTTTTTCGCCCCCGAGGCTCGCTATGCCTTGGACGCGCCGCTCGATGCGTTCCGATCCACGGTGTCCCGCCTGCACGATGCCGGAATCGAAGTCATTCTGGACGTCGTCTACAATCACACCGCCGAAGGCAATCACCTCGGCCCAACTCTGAACTTTCGCGGCATCGACAACCTCTCCTATTACCGGCTGCTGCCGGGCCAGCCGCGGTATTACGACGACTTCACCGGCTGCGGGAACGCGCTCAATCTTGCCCATCCCCGCGTTCTGCAGATGGTGATGGATTCGTTGCGATACTGGGTCGAAGTTTGTCACGTTGACGGTTTCAGATTTGATCTTGCCAGCACGCTGGGTCGCGGCCCCGGCGGTTTTGACCGCAATGCCCCCTTCTTTGCCGCGATCCGTCAGGATCCGGCTTTGGCCGGCGTGAAGCTGATCGCAGAGCCGTGGGACATCGGCATGGGAGGTTATCAGGTCGGCGGGTTTCCGGCCGGCTGGTCGGAATGGAACGATCACTTCCGACGCACGCTTCGCCGCTACTGGGCCGGCGAGGGTAATCTCATCGGAGAGCTGGGCCGGCGGATGACCGCTTCCGCCGATCTGTTCGATCATGACCGCCGCGGCCCGCGCTCGACCATCAATCACATCACCGTGCATGACGGATTCACGCTGGCCGATCTCACGAGCTATGAGCGCAAGCACAATGAGGCGAACGGCGAGAACAACCGCGACGGCTCCGATGAGAACTACAGCACGAACTGCGGCGTGGAGGGGCCGACGAGCGACCCGGAAGTGCGCAAGCTGCGCCAGGTTTTGCGCCGCAATCTCCTCTCCAGCCTGTTTCTGGCGCAGGGCGTGCCCTTGCTGCTCGCCGGGGATGAAGTGGCGAACAGCCAGAACGGGAACAACAACGCCTATTGCCAGGATAACCCGACCGGCTGGGTGGACTGGTCCGCGCTCGGGGAGGCGGATGATGAGACCGCGTTGATCGCCCGGCTTGGCGCCCTGCGGCGGCGATTTGCGCAACTGCGGCCTCGCCGCTGGGTCGAAGGGCGCCGGGCCGACGGCTCCTTCGGAGTGTTATGGCTCACGCCCCGCGCTAAGGAAATGACGGAGCAGGACTGGAAATTTCCCGAGGGGCGTTTCCTGTCCTACCTTCTCGCCCCGTTGGAGGCGGACCAGCCTGCACTCTATGTCGTGCTCAACGCTGCACCCGAGACAATCGAGCTCATCCTTCCGGATATCTGTGGCTACAGTCGCTGGACGGTCGTCCTGAGCACGGTCTCCGCGCCAGCGATGGGGGCGGAATTCTCATCCGGCGCGAAGATGGCGGCATTGCCGCGCTCCGTCTTGACCTTCTCGGGCGTGGCGTGATCAAGAGAAAAGGCCGCCCGGGAACAATCAGCCGGACGGCCCTGCGGACGTCGTGCCGACCGACCTCGGGCCGGTTCCCTCCCTCCGCTCACCGCGATCTAAGGCAAACCAGATGCACAGACAACGCCGCTGCGGAGCTCAATTGCGCAGTTTCAACAGCTAAATAGCCCTGGTTAACCACTTCCATTAAGCAGGCCATAACCCATCAAGCTGGCCTGAACAGCGGTTTAGGCGGATTGTATCCGCTGGGCAGGTCGCTATATTATTGGTGATACCGGTTCCAGCTCTCTGCCAGGCCCGTCGCGATCGGCGGGCCGTCTTCGTTTAGGGCTCCGCAATGTTCAGGGCTCCGCAATGACCCGTCCCAATCGCACCGACCATATTCGGCTGACCTCGCATCCGAATCCGGGCGCACAGCATCATTTGCCGATCCACTGGGGCGCAGCCGACGCGCGGCAGCGCGGACCGATCATCGGCACTGTCTCTCGGCCGAGCGACCGCAATGTCATCGGCAGCCACGGCGGCTCCTATGCTGTCTATCGTGCGCTCGCGGTCTCGTCGGGCGCGCTCGATCCTATACGGCGACCCGACCTCACCGACACCCATCCCGCCGCGCGCATCGGCCCGTTCGCCCAATGGCGCGATCCGCAGCGCATCGTATCGCTCGATCCCTGGGGACATCTCGTCACCGAAACCTTTGCTGCCGACATCGCGGAAGGACTGGATGCGCGCCCTACCATCGCCATCACCAAAGCGCGCCTCGACCTTAACGAGATGCAGGACGCCCTGGCAGCGGGGCGGCTCAAGAGCGACGGCGCGGTCGTGCACGAGAACGGCAGCATATCGGTCGTCAAGATCGCGGTGGATCCGGTCTGGTACTTGCCTGGAATTGCCGAGCGGTTCGGCACCACCGAAATGGGTCTGCGGCGCGCGCTGTTCGAGCAAACCGGCGGGATGTTTCCCGAGCTCGTGACCAGGCTCGACCTGCAGGTGTTTCTGCCGCCGATCGGGGGCACGACCGTCTACCTGTTCGGCGATGTCGAGAAGCTCAATAATGCCCGCACGCTGCTCACCTGCCGGGTACATGACGAATGCAACGGGTCGGACGTTTTCGGTTCCGATATCTGCACCTGTCGTCCCTATCTGATTCACGGCATCGAGGAGTGCGCGCGCGGGGCTCAGTCCGGAGGCCTCGGGATCATCGTCTACAATCGCAAGGAAGGACGTGCCCTCGGCGAGGTCACCAAGTTCCTGGTTTACAACGCGCGCAAGCGGCAAACCGGGGGCGATGCCGCATCGACCTATTTCGAGCGCACGGAATGCGTGGCCGGCGTCCAGGACGCGCGGTTCCAGCAGCTCATGCCCGACGTGATCCATTGGCTCGGTCGCACGCGTATTGATCGGTTCGTATCCATGAGCGACATGAAATACGATGCGCTGGTCGGTCAGGGCGTCGATATCGTGGAGCGTGTGCCCCTTCCGGACGAGCTCATTCCGGCCGATGCTCACGTCGAGATCGCCGCGAAGAAAGCCGCAGGCTACTACACGCCCGAGCCGCCGAAACCGGAGAATCTGCTGGATTCGCTCGGGCGAACCCTCGACAAATATTGAGCCGCCGGCGGGACGGCGCATCGCGATCTGGTTCGCTCATGGAAGGCGTGACCGTAGTCGACCACCCGCTGGTCCAGCACAAGCTGACCCTGATCCGGGACAAGAACCGCTCGACAAAAACGTTCCGCGAGCTCCTCAAAGAGATCGGAATGCTGCTGTGCTACGAGGTCACGCGCGATCTCCCGCTGACCCGAGTGGAGATCGAGACACCGCTTGCGTCCATGATCGGTTCTCGCATTGCCGGCAAGAAGCTGGTCTTTGCCCCTGTGCTGCGCGCCGGGCTGACCTTTGTCGAAGGGATGCTCGACCTCGTTCCGGCTGCGCGGGTGGCGCATATCGGGCTTTATCGCGAGCCAAAGACGCTCGTTGCCGTGGAATACTATTTCAAGGCGCCGTCTGATCTGGCCGAACGTCTGGTCATTGTCGTCGTGCCGATCCTTGCAACGGCAAACACCGCCGTGGCGGCGGTCGACCGGCTCAAGGAGCGGGGAGCAAAGGACATCCGACTGGTGTGCCTGATCAGCGCGGGAGAGGGCATCGAACGCATGCGCGGGATCCATCCCGACGTCCCGATCTGGACGGCGGCAATCGATGATGCATTGGACGAGCAGGCCTTCATTGTCCCCGGGCTCGGGGACGCTGGCGACCGCGCCTACGGGACGAAATAGGTTCTACGAGTTCGGGGTGTGTAGGGGCGAGGCATGCCTCGCCCTCTTTCAACATGCACGGCTGTAGTTGCAGGGCGACGCATGCGTCGCCCCTACGCTGCGCTGGCGACGGGGCCTACGGGACGAAGCAGGTGACATGAACTTTGGGGTGTGTAGGGCCGAGGCATGCCTCGCCCTCTTTCAGCATGCACGGCTCTAATGGCAGGGCGACGCATGTGTCGCCCCTACGCTGCGCTGGCGACGGGGCCTACGGGACGAAGCAGGTGTAACGAGTTTGAGGTGTGTAGGGGCGAGGCATGCCTCGCCCTCTTTCAACATGCACGGCTGTAATGGCAGGGCGACGCATGCGTCGCCCCTACGCTGCGCTGGCGACCGCGCCTACGGGACGAAATAGGTGCTGGAGCATTTCCGTTCGCGTCAACCTCTCCGTTCGTCATTGCCGGGCTTGACCCGGCAATCCATCTTCTTTCGCAAGGAATTCTGTCGAAGGAGATGGACCCGCGGGTCAAGCCCGCGGGTGACGCCCGAAGTGCGCAACAACGGATCGACGTAATCGGAAAATGTTCTAGTCTTAGTCTACGCTGCGCTGCGTTCCCGCCGCAGCTGCCCGATGGCGGTGTT
>DATBYX010000273.1:0-2374 GCA_036513475.1 Xanthobacteraceae bacterium
GATGCCGTGCACGCTGCGGCTCATAAGCTGGACGCCGACCTCGTATTCGAGATCGCGGATTTGGCGGCTAAGCGAAGGCTGCGCAGTGTGCAGTTTTTTCTCGGCCGCGACTGTCAGACTTCCCGCCTCCGCGACCGCGACAAAATAGCGGAGGTGCCGTAGCTCCATAGCGGATTCCATATCTTCTGGGCATGCCCCTCAACTTACAAAGTCTTTTCCTCCAGCGCTAGGGGTTCCCACTTGTCTCGCAACAGAGACAAGCCTGGCAGAAGTCTGTGACGTCCTATCAACTCACCGAACGTCCGCGATCCATGCTCTGCGGGTCGAGAAGGGCTTGATGCCCGCCAGCAGTAAGGAGGACATGCGATGGCCGAAGGCAAGAACCGCCAATGGATTTTGAACGCTCGCCCCGCGAGTAAAATGACCGGGGAAGAGTTCCGCTGGAACGAGGCATCTATCCCGAAGCCCTCCGACGGACAGGTGCTGGTCCGTAACCTGTGGCTGTCGTTCGACCCGGCGCAACGCATCTGGATGTCGCGCGACTCCTACATGCCGAAGGTTCCGCTTGGCGAGGTCATGCGGTCCCTTGCTGTCGGGCAGGTACTTGAGTCGCGTTGTCCTGACTTCAAGCTGGGTGACCTCGTGCGAGGCAGCTTCGGCTGGCAGGACTATGCTGCTGCCGATGGAAAAAGCTTCTTCGGGATCCACAAATTTCCCCCCGGCTTGCCTCCCAATCTCGCGTTGAGCCTGTTCGGCCTCAACGGCCTGACAGCGTATTTCGGGATAACGGAGATCGGCCAGGTCAAAGCCGGTGAAACAGTCGTGGTGTCGGGCGCCGCCGGCGCCACGGGTTCTGTCGCCGGCCAGATCGCCAAGATCAAAGGCAGCCGCGTCATCGGCACGGCAGGCGGCAAAGAAAAATGCGATTGGCTCGTCAAGGAAGCGCATTTCGACGCCGCTATCGACTACAAAAGCGAGGACATCGGCGCTCGGCTTTCGGCGCTTTGTCCCGATGGAATCGATGTTTTCTTCGACAACGTCGGCGGCATCGTCCTCAACGAGGTGCTCGCACGCATCAACCTCAAGGCGCGCATTGTGCTATGCGGCTCGATATCGAAGTCCAACACTTCCGAGCCGCAGCCGGGCCCAGCGAATTACTCCAACCTTGTGGCAATGCGTGGACGCATGGAGGGATTCACCGCGATTGATTATCCCTCGCGTATCTCCGAGGCGCTCGAGGTGCTGGGCCGCTGGCAGGGGGAAGGCAGACTCGTGCAAAAGGAAGACATAGCGGTCGGCCTCGAGAATGCACCACGCACGTTCATGCGCCTTTTTACCGGCAAGAATTTCGGCAAGCAGCTTCTGAAGATTGCCGATGCTGCTGCCTAATCCGGCGTTTCACGCCGCGGAAAAAAGGCTCGCGCTCGGCTATGCAGAGAAGGCGTCCGCGAACTCCAACTTGAACCAGGAGCCCGATCATGCGGTTCGGAATTTTTGGTGCGGCGCAAGCCGGCAGTCCGCGTCCCGGCGGCCCCATGGGCCAGGGGTTTCATGACTTCATCGATTTCAACGTCGAAGCAGAAGCGCTCGGCTATCACAGCACCTTCCTGGTCGAGCATCACTTCACCGGCTGGAACCAGGTCTCGGCCACGCTCACCCTGCTGACGTGGCTTGCGGCGCGCACCACGACACTGCGGCTCGGCACTGCTGTCATGGTGCTGCCGTGGCACAATCCGGTGATCCTGGCTGAGCAGGCCGCGACCTTGGATCTCCTGTCGGGAGGCCGGCTCGATTTCGGGGTAGGCAAGGGTTATCGCTACAATGAGTTCACCGGTTTCGCGATCCCGCTTGAGGAGGCCGATGCGCGTTTCGAAGAGGCGCTTGCGGTCATCACCAAGGCATGGACTTCAGAGCAACGCTTCTCGCACCGCGGCCCCTTCTGGACGTTCAACGACATCCTGGTCGAGCCGCCAACCAATCAAAAACCGCACCCGCCATTCTGGATGGGTGCCGGCAGCCCCTCGTCAATTCGCCGCGTGGCTATGCGCGGGTACAATCTGCTCCTTGACCAGTTCGCAGCGTTCGACGTTGTTGGTGAGCGCATTGCCCTGTTCAAGGCCGAGCGCGCGGCGCGCGGGCTCGCCCACGATCCGATGGGTATTGCTCTTGCGCGCGACATGCATGTCACTAACAACCAAGCGGATAAGGACGCCGCCCTCAAACGCAATCGCCAGTCCCATGAACGAATTTTGTCGGTGGCGCGCTGGCCGGACCGTTCCGGTGGATCGCATATCCTGGCCTATGGTCATGCGCCCGAGGAAGCGGAGGCGAACAGCCTGATCGGCACGCCAGACGAGATCGCGGGCAAACTCGA
>DATBYX010000274.1:0-13434 GCA_036513475.1 Xanthobacteraceae bacterium
ACGACGACGGGCCACCACCCGCTTTCGTGCAACATCTCGACGACGTGCGTCCTGCGCGCGATCTCGTCCGCAATCGGCGCAAATATTTCATCGGTGTCCTCGACCCTTGCGCCTCGATCGAATTTTCCCGCGGCTGCCCCTGGGACTGCTCGTTCTGCAGCGCCTGGACCTTCTACGGGCGCAGCTATCGGCTCATCAGTCCGGAGCGGGTCATCGAGGATCTCATCTCGATTCCCGAGCCGGGCGTATTCATCGTCGATGATGTGGCATTCATCCAGGAGCGGCACGGTTTTGCCATCGGCGAAGCAATCGCGCGCAAGGGTATCCGCAAGAATTTCTATCTGGAGACGCGCGGCGACGTGCTCCTGCGCAACAAGGAGGTCTTCCAGTTCTGGAAGAAGCTCGGGGTCACCTACATCTTTCTCGGCATCGAGGCGATCGATGAGGACGGCTTGCGCAAGTTCCGCAAACGCATCCCGCTCGGTCGCAATTTCGAGGCTTTGGAGTTCGCCCGCTCGCTGGGCATAAATGTTGCCATCAACATCATCGCCGATCCGGACTGGGACGAGGAACGCTTCCGCGTGGTGCGCGACTGGTGCATGGATGTCCCGGAAGTGGTGAACATCAGCATCAACACGCCCTATCCCGGCACAGAGACCTGGATCACCGAGCAACGCCGCCTGGCCACACGCGATTATCGCCTGTTCGACATCCAGCATGCCGTGCTTCCGACCAAGCTGCCGCTGGAGCACTTCTATCGCGAGCTTCTGCACACCCAGCGGGTGCTTTACGCCAAGCACATGAACTGGTGGACCGCGCCCAAGCTTGCTCGTGCGCTCGCCGGCAATCTCGTGCGGGGACAGGCAAACTTCATTCGCGGGATCATGAACTACAAAAAGGTCTACAGCGTCGAGAAGATGCTCGCCGACCATGCGCGTCCGGTGCATTACGAATTGCCGCTCCCGCCGCGGCAGGAAGCGGTCCCCCGAGCAGCAAAAGCCGCGCAGCTCTACATTCATTCGCAGCGAGGGCGGACGGGGCGCAGCATCGACGATGCCACTGAAAACTTCGTCGATGCGACCCGCATGGGGGCTGCCGGCTAGAGCGATGTCTCTGGCGTCTCATTCAATCAATGTCATTTCGGGGCGCCGCAAAGCGGCGCGCCCGGAATCCAGTAATCTCTGTCGGTGATTACTGGTTTCCGGGCTCCCTGGCGGAGCCTGCTCGGGCGGCGCAAAGCGCCGATCCGAGTGCTCGGGCCCCGGAATGACGAAATCAAATGGTCAGAGACAAAAAGCAGCAGGAGCACCCTCGTCGCGGCGGAATGATTTGCAAGAAGCTGCTCCAGGCTACTTGGTCGAGCGTTACAGATTTTTTATGCGTTTGTACTGTGAGCGGGATTCAACAAATCGCAAGCGCTCTGATGAATTCTACACGCAGATGAACAACAGATGAACACATTGGCCATTGATTGTTCGAGGTCCTCTGATTAGAGATGCGCATCGATTCTTAAGGAGGTACTCATGAAAACTAAACTTGCCCTCGCCTGTGCGCTCGCCGTCGGCTTGGCGTCTCCGGCCTTTGCCGCAAGCTACTACGTTGTCCAAAACACCAAGTCCCACAAATGCACCGTCGCGAGGACAAAGCCCTCCGAAAAGAGCAAGACCGTGGTCCTGGTCGGTGATGGCACCGCTTATGCGAGCAAGAAGGAGGCCACCACGGCCTTGGGGACTATCGACGCCTGCAAGTCGACCTGAGCCGAGAGTACACCGTGTATCGAGAGGGGCCGTCCACATCGGACGGCCTCTCTGGTTTCTGAGCGAAAAGCCCGCATGCGACAGATGCGCAGGCGGGGCGCTGCCGTCAGCCTGCGGCGACCGGCATGGCCACGAAATGCGTGGAGTCGCCGGATTTGATGCGCATCAGGACCGTGTGCTTGCCCGCCGAGCTCGCCTCCTTGAGGGCCTGACGCACCTCCGCGGGGGCATTCACCGGCTTGCCCGCAATGTCGAGGATGACGTCGCCTGCGCGCACGCCGTTCTCCGCCGCCGGCCCGTCGGGGTTGACGTCGGTCACCACAACGCCCTTGCTGCCCTCGCCCGCGGCGCTGGTGGCTGGGGCAAGGGTAAGCCCCAGTGGGGCGGTGCCTTCGCTCCCGGGGTGCCGTGATGCGTGCCGCTCGCCGTTTTCCCCAGGCATTTTCCCTACGGTCAACGACACCGTCTTTTCAGCGCCCTTGTGCAAGATGCCCAGCGTGGCGGTCGAACCCGGGTTGATCGCACCGATCTTTTTGGCGAGATCGCGCGAGTCCTTCACCTCCTGACCGTTGACGGACTGGATCAGATCGCTGGAAGCAACGCCGGCCTTGACTGCGGGTCCGTCCGCCTGCGGTTCGGCAACCAGCGCGCCTTCCGACTTTTTCAGTCCCATGCTGTCGGCAATGTCCTGCGTCACGGTCTGCACCTGGACGCCGATCCATCCCCGAGTCACCGTTCCGCTTTGCTTGAGCTGATCGACCACGGATTTCGCGGTATCGGCAGGAATGGCAAACCCGATACCGACCGAGCCGCCGGAGGGCGAGTAGATTGCGGTCGTCACACCTATGACGTTGCCGTTCTCGTCGAATGCCGGTCCGCCCGAATTGCCCTTGTTGACGGGCGCATCGATCTGGAGGAAGTCGTCATAGGCACCCGCACCGATATCGCGGCCGCGGGCCGACACGATGCCTGCGGTCACCGTGCCGCCAAGACCAAAGGGATTGCCGACCGCGATCACCCAATCGCCAACACGCGGGGTACCATCGGCAAATTTGACATACGGAAAGTCGTTTTCGCCATCCACCTTGATCAAGGCCAGGTCCGTCTTCTCATCCGACCCGATCACCTTGGCGGTGTAGCTCTTTCCTGCATCGGTCGTGATCTCGACCGAATCTGCGTTGTTCACGACGTGATTGTTCGTTACCGCATAACCGTCCGCTGATATGAAAAAGCCTGAACCCTGGGCCATGGTGAAAGGCCGCAGCGTCCGCCCGTTCGGCTGGTTGGGCCACCCGAACCCGCGGAAGAAGCGTTCAAAGGGCGATCCCTTGGGGAAGGACGGCGCCTGGTCCTTACTGTCGCCGCTAGTCGAATCCGACGAAGAGACTTGGTTCTTGAGCTTGACGCGGACCGAGACGACGGCCGGCTTGACCTTCTGGACGACGTCCGCGAATCCAGCCGGTCCATGCGCCTGCACCGTTTGCGCCTGCGCAATCGCCGGGGCCGGGCCGAGGCTGAGGCGCCCACCCGGCGCCGCGAAAAGCAGCGCGCCGGTCACGGCCATGGCGGAGGCCATGAGGGCCACCCGGTGCCGCGGGAGTATTCTACCCCTTTGCGAGGGGGACGGATGTGAAGGCATGACAGAGAGCTCCATGTACGATTGTTGATATACGATTGTTGATGGCCGTAGCCGCCCAGCGAGGCAGACGGCAGTCCGGCGTGACAGTTATTTCGGGAATAACGCTTACGAGTGCATTTCCGCCGAATTAATGCTTCGTAACATCAGTGCTGCATCTGCATCCCTGGCATATTGTTCCCGGACGATGCGCCCATGGCGCGCACGTCGAATTCGACGCTGACCGTTCCTGCCTTTTCGAATGTAAACGTCCCCTTCACATGCTCGCCGGGCGAAAGCGGCTTTTTCAGTCCGACGAACATGAAATGATATGAGCCGGGCTTGAGCTCGACTGTCTCGCCCGGCTTGATCTCGAGCCCGCCCTTCACCGGACGCATTTTTGCGACCCCATCCTCCATCGTCATCTCGTGGACTTCGAACGTTGGTGCGATGTCGGAGGAGCCGCCGATCAAGCGATCGGGCGTGCTGCCGTTATTGGTAATTTTCACATAGCCCGCAGCAACGGTTGCCCCTTTGGGTGTGGCCCGCGACCACGGATCCGCAATATCGATGGAGCCTGCTTTGTAGTCCCGCGCCTGGGCGGCTGTGAGCGCAACCGTGAAAATCGCCGCAAAAAAACATGCACTTCGTCGCATCGTAACTCTCCCTGATGGAATGCCCTTCGATTAGGCCAGCTTTGCCCGCATGGGGATCGGTGCAGCGAGTAAACCTGCAGGATTTCTCTCCCTTTCTTTGCGACCGTTTCCGTCCCATCTAAGCACAGCTGGGAAACTTTACAGGCCCTGGCGTCGTTTCTATAGAATGCCCCCGCAGGATATTGGGCTCGCATGAACAAGCAAACCCGTTTTCATATCGGCTACTGGATAGGTGCCGCGCTCATCCTGCTGGTCGTGCAATATGTCTACACGACCGCGCAAAAGGTCGCGGCGATCCCGTACAGTCAATTTCAGCAGTTGCTTCACGACAGCAAAGTTGCCGAGATCGGCGTGTCCGATCGCTACATTCAGGGCAAGCTCAAGGAGCCCTTGCCCGACGGAAAAAGCGAGTTCGTGACCACTCGCGTCGACCCGCAATTTGCCGACGAGCTTCAGAAATACGGCGTCACCTATCGCGGCGAAGTGGAGAGCACGCTGGTTCAGGACCTGCTGTCCTGGATCTTGCCGGTCGCGCTGTTCTTTGGCCTGTGGACGTTCATCGCAAGGCGCATGCGCGGGCTTGGCGGCGGGCTGATGTCGATCGGCAAGAGCAAGGCCAAGATCTACGTGGAAGCCGATACCGGAGTGCGGTTCGACGATGTTGCCGGGGTCGACGAGGCCAAGGAAGAGCTGGCGGAAATCGTCGATTTCCTGAAGAACCCTGGACAATACAGCCGGCTGGGCGGTCGCATGCCGAAGGGCGTGCTGCTGGTCGGCCCACCCGGCACGGGAAAGACGCTGCTCGCCAAGGCGGTGGCGGGTCAGGCGAAAGTGCCGTTCTTTTCCATCTCGGGCTCCGAATTCGTTGAAATGTTCGTCGGGGTCGGCGCTGCGCGCGTGCGCGATCTATTCGAGCAGGCAAGAGCAAAGGCGCCGGCCATTATCTTCATCGACGAGCTCGATGCATTGGGCCGCGCCCGCGGCATTGGCCCTTATGCGGGAGGTCACGACGAGAAGGAACAGACGCTTAATCAGCTCCTGGCCGAGATGGATGGATTCGATTCAAAGAGCGGACTGGTGATCCTTGCCGCTACCAACAGGCCCGAGATTCTCGATCCGGCTTTGTTGCGTGCCGGTCGGTTCGACCGTCAGGTCCTGGTTGACCGGCCCGACAAGAAGGGCCGCGTGGATATCCTTCGCGTGCATCTTAAAAAGGCCAAGCTGTCTACGGACGTGGATGCGGAAAAGGTCGCAGCGCTTACGCCGGGGTTTACCGGCGCGGACCTTGCTAATCTGGTGAACGAAGCAGCACTTCTGGCTACGCGTCGCGGCGCCGACGAAGTGCAAATGATAGATTTCACCAATGCCATCGAACGCATGGTGGCCGGTCTTGAGAAGCGCAATCGGCTGCTCAATCCGAAGGAGCGCGAGATCGTCGCATATCACGAGATGGGCCATGCTCTGGTCGCGCTCACGTTGCCTGGGACGGACCCCGTCCATAAAGTCTCGATCATTCCGCGTGGAATCGGGTCGCTCGGCTACACCATTCAACGCCCGACGGAAGACCGGTTCCTGATGACCCGGCAAGAGTTGGAGAACAAGATGTCCGTTCTGCTGGGTGGCCGCGCTGCCGAGCTCACCGTGTTCGGGCATCTCTCCACCGGGGCTGCAGATGACCTCCGGAAAGTGACCGACATCGCCCGTTCCATGGTCACGCGGTATGGCATGTCGGAACGCTTGGGCAGCGTGGCCTATGACCGCGATCCGCGCAGCTTTCTGACCGGACCGGATCTGCCGCCTCCGCCGCGCGAACAGGATTATGCGGAGGAAACGGCTGCCGTGATCGACAAGGAGGTGCGCGGGATCGTGCAGTCCGCCATGGAGCGTGCGCTAGGTATCTTGCGCGAGCGGCGCGACGTGCTCGAACGCACTGCTCAGCGCCTGCTCGAAAAGGAAACGCTCGACGAAAAGGAGCTCACGGAACTGGTCGGACCTCCCGCAGGCCCACCGGTCAGCGTGGCGGCGGAATAACTGCGCTAGCACCGTAGGGTGGGCAAAGGCGCGCCTGATCCCATGCTTCAGCGCTTTCCTAATCTCGCGCGCCGCGCCCACCAGCACAGCCCCACCACGTGGGCACGGCGCGCAAGAGCGCGCCTTTGCCCACCCTGGGTTACTCGAACGCAACGCGGGCTGGTGTGGCGGTCAGCCGCGCTTACTCTCATTGCTGTTGTTGCGGCCGTCCTGAGATCGGACGACGCATGGGCCTCTACCCCCCTCGACGGCGCCGGCTTGCGATGGCCTTGGGCGCTACCCTTCATCGGCATCCTGCTCACGATAGCGAGCGGGCCGCTCCTGTTCCCGCGGATCTGGCACAAGCATTACGGCAAGCTCGCCTTGATGTGGAGCACGTTCACCGTTGCGCCGCTTGCCGCCATCTACGGCACGCCGGTTGCCGCTGCGGCTTTCGTGCACACAATGCTGACGGAGTTCCTGAGCTTCATCGTGCTTTTGTTCACCCTCTACGTCGTTGCCGGCGGCATTCTTGTGACAAGCAATTTACGTGGCACCCCTTTCGTCAATGCGGCAACGCTCACGCTTGGTGTCCTCATCGCCAGCGTGGTCGGCACGACCGGTGCGGCCATGATCCTGGTTCGTCCGCTCATTCGCGCCAATGCATGGCGGCTCAACAACGCGCATGTCATTGTCTTCTTCATCATCCTGGTGGGTAACATCGGAGGGGCGCTCTCCCCCTTGGGCGATCCGCCGCTGTTCGTCGGTTTTCTGCACGGCATCGATTTCTTTTGGACGACGCAGAATTTGTGGCGAGAAACGGCGCTCGTCGGCGGGCTCGCGCTCGCTGCCTTCGTCCTGCTCGACCTGTGGCATTACCGCAAGGATCGGCGGATCACGACCGTGGGAGAAAGCGTGTCGCCGCTCAGCCTCAGGATCAGCGGCGGCATCAATCTATTGCTGGTCGCAGCCGTGGTCGCCGCGATCCTCGCATCGGGAACATGGAAGCCGGGCATCAGCTTCAACCTCTACGGCACCACTCTCGATCTGGAGAATGTTGTGCGCGATGGGGCATTGGTGCTGATTGCCATCCTCTCGCTCGCGCTGACACCCAACGAGCACCGCGAGGCGAACGGCTTTACCTGGGAGCCGATCGTAGAAGTGGCGATCCTGTTCGCCGGCATCTTCACCTGCATCATCCCGGTGATCGCGATGCTCCAGGCCGGAAAGCAAGGGGCGTTCTCGTGGTTGCTGGTCACGGTGACTGCGCCGGACGGAACGCCGCTTCCCATCGCCTATTTCTGGGCCACAGGGATACTTTCCGCCTTTCTCGACAATGCACCGACCTATCTCGTGTTCTTCGAGCTTGCCGGCGGCAATGCGCGTGAGCTGATGGGCCCGCTTGCGCCGACGCTCGCTGCAATCTCCATGGGCGCCGTCTACATGGGCGCCCTCACCTATCTGGGAAACGCGCCCAATCTCATGATCTATGCGATCGCCAGCGAACGCGGCGTGAAGATGCCGAGCTTCTTCGGCTACATGGGATGGGCCGGCACAATCATGCTGCCGATCCTGGCGCTGCTCACCTTCCTTTCCGTCGCGAAACTTTGGTAGCCGAACGGCTCTTGCGAGCATTGCCGGCTGCTCCCTTTGCCGCGGATTTCGGCAGTACGGCGACCGCCTCGATCTCCAGCAGCGCGCCCTCGCGCGCCAGACCTGAAATGGCAATGGTAGTGCTGGCCGGCCGATTCTCATCGGCGAGATAACTGTCGCGCACCTGACGGAAGACCGGCAGGTGTTTCATGTCCACGAGATAATTGTTCATCTTTACGACGTGCTGGAATTGCCCACCCACAGCAGCGAGGGCAGCCTTGATATTCTCGAACGTCTGGATGGCCTGAAGGCGGAAATCGCTGCTGAACTTACCGTCTCGCTCCATCCCGAGCTGGCCGGCGACGTAGACAAGCCGGGCCGGGGCCGTCGCCTCCACCACTTGGGTGTAGCCCGGCGGCTTCGAGAGTGTTTGCGGATTGATGAAACGCGTTCGGCTCATGGGATGCTCCTGGTCTCTGAGTTCGCGCCGGAACCGGCACACGAAGCATATCAGTTTGCCTGTACCGGCCGACATGGAATTCGCTGCGCTCATGCGCGCTCCACGGTATAAGCGGGGTCGGGCCCTTCCCCGACGGGCTACAAGCGGGTTTGTGGAGACTGCAGTCATGGCTGAGATCGTTTTCGGGTTTGGAACATCCCATGGACCGCTTCTGGCGACGCCGCCCCAGGAATGGGACCTGCGCGCCAACGTGGATCGCAAGAACAAGGCGCTGGCCTTCGGAGCGGGCACCTATGATTTCCGAGAGCTCTACGAGCTACGCAAGGGCGAGCATTTCGAGAAACAGAACACCATCGAGGTGCGCCGCGAACGCGACGCGCGCTGTCAGCATCAGCTCGACGCGCTCGGGGAACAGCTCGCGCGGGTCAATCCCGATGTGCTGATCATCGTGGGCGATGACCATCACGAATGGTTCCTCAACGACATTCAGCCGGCGTTCTCGGTCTTTCACGGGAAGGAGGTTTTCAACCGCGCGCTGACCCCGCAGGAGGAGCAGGAGAAGATCGCCAATGGCG
Organism: Xanthobacteraceae bacterium; assembly: GCA_036513475.1. GTDB lineage: Bacteria > Pseudomonadota > Alphaproteobacteria > Rhizobiales > Xanthobacteraceae > VAZQ01. The sequence goes on from DATBYX010000274.1 coordinate 8,667, forward strand.
GAGCCTACGCGATGAAGATCTATCATCCAGCCCGCGATGAGATCTATCCCTGCCCTTCACAGCTCGCCGCGCACCTCGTCACGCGCACGGTCAGGGACGAGTTCGACACCACTGCACTGGGCGAGCAGCCTCACGACGGCGGGGTGCCGCGCCAGCTCGGACATTCCTACGGCTTCATCTATCGGCGGATTCTCAAGAGCCGGCCGACCCCGCTCATCCCCATCCTGGTCAACACCTATTATCCGCCCAATCAGCCGACAGCGAAGCGCTGCCTTGAGTTTGGCCGAGCGGTCGCGCGCGCAATAAGGGAATGGCCGGGCAAGGAGCGCGTCGCGGTGGTCGCGTCGGGCGGGGTGAGCCACTTCGTCATCGACGAGGCGTTTGACTGGCGCCTGCTTAACGCGCTGAAGCGACGCGACTACAAGGCGCTGGTTGAGGAGCCTGAAATTCATTTCCGTTCCGGAACGTCGGAGACCAAGAACTGGCTGGTCGTGGCCGGCATGCTCACTGATGCGAATCTTGAGATGGAGCTCCTGGACTATGTGCCCTGCTATCGTTCCGAAGCCGGAACCGGCAGCGGCATGGCGTTTGCGACCTGGCAATGACGCCAGCAAAGAGAAAAACGCGGCGGCAAGTCCTCAGGATCGCAACGGCTGGCACGGCCGCGGCGCTGGCACACATGTCTCGCGGCGATGTTGCCGCATCCGAAGATTATCCCAGCAAGCCGATCAAGTTGATCGTACCTGCAGCGCCTGGAGGTCCGACGGACGCCCCGGGGCGCTTGGCGTCGCAGGTATTGGCAGCCAAGCTGGGCCAGCCTGTTGTTGTCGAGAACCGACCGGGCGCGGGCGGCGCCATCGGCGCGCGTGTCGTCGCTTCTGCTCCCGCCGACGGCTACACGCTTCTGGTCGGCAACACCAGCACCTTGGCCGTCATCCCCGCGGTGTCCACAAGCGCCGGATACGATCCGGTCAAAGACTTTGTTCCGATCGTAAAGCTTACCGAGGGATTTCTGATACTGGTGGTCCTCCCGTCTTCACCATGGAAGACGGTCGCGGAATTTGTAGAGGACAGCAAAACGAACCCAACCAAGATCAATTACGCCCATACCGGCCCGGGTGGAATTCCCCATCTCGCTGGCGAGCTGTTCATGTTGCGAAGCGGTGCTCGATTGACCGGCGTGCCCTATCGCAGTGGCGGGGAATCGCTCACCGGCGTGCTAAGCGGCGCGGTTGAGGCGACCTTTGAAGGGGTGAGTATCCTGAGACCATTGATCAACGAAGGCAAATTGCGGGCGTTGGGCGCGCAGACCAAAGAGCGCACGCCGTTGCTTCCCCAAGTTCCGACCATGGCCGAGCTTGGTTATCCGGATTGTGAGGCCAATACCTTCTACGGGCTTGCAGCTCCCGCCGGCACCCCTGAACCGATCGTGAAAAAGATCAGCGCGGTCATCAACGACGGGTTCATGACCCCCGATGTTCAGGTGATCATAAGCAATCTCGCCAGCGAATCGAAACCGAATTTGCCCGAGGAGTTTGCAGCCTTTATTGCTGCTCAATATCGGAAATGGGTCGAGGTCGGCAGCGCTGCCCACGTGCAGATAAATTGAGGCGATTGCCAAATATGAGGCACAGATCGAACGCGCCCAATAAATGAGCGCCCAAAGTATTTGCAGCTTGTTCTTGTTTTTCCCTGTCTCGAACGGCTGGTCAGCGCCCATATATTGCTGTATCGCGCCACCCCGTAGTCGTTTGACCCTGAGCGATTTGCGCACCCCGGTCCTGCCGCACTCCGAGACATAGTACATGAAGATCCGCATTGGCTTCGAGCTCGTCTACGAGTTCGCCCAAAAGACTTCCGTGGTGCTGATGCTCAACGTGCATCCATCGCGGGCGCCAGACCTCATCCAACCGGATCACATCCAGATCACGCCGGCGGTGCCGCTCACGCGTTATCGGGATGCGTTCGACAACATCTGCGCCCGGCTTGTTGCGCCGCAGGGCCAGCTCAGAGTCTTCACCGATGCGGTCATTGCCGTCTCCGGTCTACCCGACCCGATCGAGCCGGCGGCACGCCAGCACGACGTGAGCGAATTGCCACATGAGGCTCTGATGTTTCTGCTCGGGAGCCGATACTGCGAGACCGAGCACCTCATGAACGTGGCGTGGAGCAATTTCGCAGCCTCGCCACCCGGCTGGGCCCGCGTGCAGGCCATTTGCGACTTCGTGAATTCACATCTCCAGTTCGGGTATCCGCATGCGCACGCGGCGCGCACCGCCATGGGCGCCTTTGTGGACCGCCGCGGAGTGTGTCGCGACTTTGCCCATCTCGCCGTCACCTTTTGCCGCTGCATGAACATTCCGGCACGCTATTGCACCGGTTATCTGGGCGACATCGGCGTCGTCCCCGATCCCGAGCCGATGGATTTCAGCGCCTGGTTCGAGGCCTATCTCGGCGGGCGCTGGTACACATTCGATGCGCGATACAACAAGCCTCGCATCGGCCGCATCGTCATAGCGCGCGGGCGTGACGCTGCCGACGTGGCGTTCAGCACCACGTTCGGGCCGAACACGCTGAAGCGATTCAGCGTGATCACCGATCAGGTGGCGAGCGAGCCGGTCCAACTCGAGGAACGCAAGGTCGCGTAAGCTTGTTGCCGGCCAGGGAGCGAACCGTTTCGATCGGCATCAGCATGACGCGCTCCCCGAGGGGCGAACGGACCAGCCCGTGGCCCGCGTAAAAGCCGACGGCGGCCTCGTCTATCGCGTGGGCAACGCCCCCCCGCGCTCCGACGATCTCGGATGCAGCAAGGCACCGCCTCAGAGCATCGGCCAAGAGCGCCGATCCCAGACCTCGGCCCCGCCATTGCGCATCGACCGCGAGGCGCCCAATCAACAAGAGAGGCACTTGCTCGGGCATGCCGCGGCGAAGCTTAGCTGAAGGGAGCGCGTTGCGCTGTTCGATCGCCGTCGAAATTGAGAAATAACCGACAACGCGAGCCGGCTCGTCCGCCGTGCAGACAACGTACGTTCGCGCGGAAAGCCCTTCGCTTGCGTGCGCGCGCTCATGCAGCCACTGGTCGAGCGAGGAATGAACCCCATTCGAAAACCGCGAGACATCGTGCCTGGGAGTGAGCGGTTCTGGAGGGCGAAGCTGCACAGACGCAGCGCTCATGCCTCCCACGGCGCCTTCCGATTCAATCGGGCGCGTGCCTTATCGGAGGGTTTTCGCGGTGAATCGAGCAGGGCGAGAAACCGCGCATGCGCATCATCGTCCAAGAAGAACGTGCGCTGATCCAATATCGTCTCCTCGGCCTGCCGGCGGGCGCTCTCCAACATGAACTCCGACAATTTTTGGCCGCGCAGTGCCGCTGCCCGGTTAAGTATTGCTTTGGCCTCCGCGGAAGCGCGGATTTGGATCACCTCGTCCTTGCGTCGAGCAGATGTGGGCATGGCCAGGCTCATGATTGAAAGGGACAAGGAACGTGGGCTATTGTAGCGACATTGTCAATACGATAACCCCGACAATACTTGCAAGTTTGGGACGTGCTCATTCGATAATAGTCGCCGTCGAACTTGCCGAGCAGCGACATGCCATCATGAGACGCAGCTCAGCCGCTGCGGCGCGCCGTTGCGCGCGAGCCACGGAAACCGAGGTGCCAGGCTGAATTGGCCTCTACGCCACTCGCCGCTTCCTCGACGCGCGTACCTTCTCTGCAGGGCGCGCAGTGAGGGTGAGCCCCAACGCGCGAATTACGCGCATGACGGTCGTGAATTCAGGATTGCCCGTTTCGCCAAGCGCTCGGTATAGGCTCTCCCTGTTCAACCCGGCGGTTTTTGCGACACGTCCCATGCCGCGAGCCCGCGCTACAATCCCGAGAGCGTCGCGCACGAAGTCGGCGTCACCCGTTTCAAGCGCTGCGGCAATATAGGCGACCTGCCGTTCCTCGCTGTCGAGATATTCGGCAGCATCAAATCGTGCGGTCCTGATCATGACAACGACCTTGCTAGTTCTTGCGCGCGCCCGATGTCTCGGCGTATGTAGCCTAAGAGCTACAGGATATCGAGCGAGCACCTGTCGCAGTCCCGACTCCGCTGAGACATATTTCCGCCCGGACGCGGCGGTATGCGAAGAAGCGCTGGGGAGTTGCGCGCTTTGGGGGCAAGGTTCGCCGTGTTTGCGACGAGCTTGGGATTCGGCTTCGTCCGAAAAAGTTTTCCTGTTGCGATCACGCTCATTGCGCTGGCGAGCTCGCTCCAATCAGCTTCCGCTCAGGGAATCTTTGAGGCGCTGTTTGGGCGGCCGTGGAGCTCTGCACCGAGCGCCTATGCCGATCCATCCTCCCAGCTCAACCCGTTCGGTGGACGCGAGGCGCCGCGCTCGGAGCCGACGGGAACAGCCTATTGCGTGCGCCTCTGCGACGGCCGTTATTTTCCGATCCAACGCCACGCCGGCCTAAGCCCGGCGCAGGCGTGCAGCTCCTTCTGCCCCGCGAGCGCAACGAAGATCTACAGCGGCAGCACCATCGAGCATGCGACGGCGCCTGACGGCAAGCGCTACAGCGAGCTCGGCACTGCATTCACCTATCGGGACAAGCTGGTCCCGGGCTGCACCTGCAACGGCAAGGACGCATTCGGCCTGGTCACCACCCCGGTCGCAGATGACCCGACGCTGCGTCCCGGCGATATCGTTGCCACCAACACCGGGCTCATGGCCTATGACGGCGGCCCTGGCCGACAGGCAAGCTTCACTCCCATCGAGTCCTATA
>DATBYX010000275.1:0-5492 GCA_036513475.1 Xanthobacteraceae bacterium
GCAGTCCATAGGGGCGGCTGCATCTGTTTGTCTCATGGGAAGCATGGCTCTCGCTCAATCGCTCTCGCCCAATGGCGTCAAAACGCTTGCTCCGCAAGGAGCGATCCAGACCACCGGAACGTGGAATGTTGGAACGCGTGCCGGAGATTTTATTTATATCGCCGGGATGCGGGGCATCGATCCGAAGAGCAACACGCTCGTTGCGGGCGACGAAGCCCGCATCCGACAGGGCTTTCGCAACATGCAGCTGATTGCGGAATCGGAAGGGGCGAGCTTGCGCGATTGCGTGCGCATCGTCGTCTACGTCACCGACATGTTTCGGTTTCGACCGCTTGTGAACAAGGTGCAGGAAGAGCTGTGGGGGCAGGGGCCTTATCCGCCGCGCACCATTGTCGAGGTGCATCGGCTGAACCAGGACGACATTTTCGAGGTCGAAGGCACGTTCTATGCCCCCCTGAAAAAATGAATCGGCGCGATCTCAGCACTGTAGGGTGGGCAAACGCGCGTGAACGGTGTTTCAGCTCGCTCGGACTTGCGTGCGCGTTTGCCCACGCGGAAAAACAGCGAAACGCCAGGCTGTTGCGCCGAAAATAACCAGTGCCCACCCCCTCCCAGCCCTTGGGGTCGCGGCGGTGCTGCGCTACATATAGGTCAAGGTTGAGGAGCGCTTGAGAGCGCTCCGCCACTTACGAGGATATCCATGGCGATCGAGCAATTCATCAGAAATGAGGTCGAGGGCAATGACGTGGTCGTGTTCATGAAGGGCACGCCGCAATTCCCGATGTGCGGATTCTCCGGGCAAGTGGTGCAAATCCTGGATCATCTCGGCGTCGCTTACAAAGGACTGAATGTGTTGGAATCGGACGATCTGCGCGACGGCATCAAGTCCTATTCCAACTGGCCCACGATTCCGCAGCTCTATGTGAAAGGCGAATTCGTCGGCGGCTGCGATATCATCCGGGAGATGTTCCAGGCAGGCGAGCTGCAGGACCTCTTGAAGACGAAGGGTGTCCAGGTGCGGGAAACCGCAGCGACCTGATTGCCGCGCGCCTCCGGGGCGTCTCTTCGTAGGGACGGATTTCAAACCCGCCCTCTGTTTCTTCGTAGGGGCGAGGCACTGCCTCGCCCTGTTTCAGGATGCGCGGTTGTGGATGGCGGGCGACGCATGCGTCGCCCCTACGAAGCAATTCGTGTCTCGGCCTCTCCCGGTCCTCAGCGCGAGTAGAACTCGACCACCAGATGGGGCTCCATCTGCACGGGGTAGGGCACGTCCGAGAACTGCGGAATTCGGGTGAGCTTGGCGGTCATCTTGGAGTGATCGACCTCGATGTAGTCCGGCACGTCGCGCTCCGCGAGCCCGGTCGCCTCGATCACCAGGGCGAGCTGCTTGGACTTGTCCTTGAGTTCCACCACGTCGCCCACCTTGACCCGATAGCTTGGGATGGTCACGCGGCGGCCATTCACCTTGACATGGCCATGATTGACGAACTGTCGCGCCGCGAACACGGTGGGCACGAGCTTCGCCCGATATACGACGGCGTCGAGCCGACGCTCCAATAGCCCTATCATATGGGCGCCGGAGTCGCCCTTCATGCGGATCGCTTCCTGATAGATGCCGTGGAACTGGCGCTCGGAGATGTTGCCGTAGTAGCCGCGAAGCTTCTGCTTGGCACGCAACTGCACGCCGTAGTCGGAGAGCTTGCCCTTGCGTCGCTGACCGTGCTGGCCGGGCCCGTATTCGCGTTTGTTGATGGGACTCTTGGGGCGGCCCCATACATTCTGGCCCATGCGCCGGTCGATCTTGTATTTCGCCTCGTGGCGCTTTGTCATCGCGTCCTCATCTCGTGTCGATGTGCGAGGATCGCGCCCTCCTCTGTTCCGGCTTTGCCGAAACCGACAGGTCTGACCTAAGCGAGGGCAAACCACGGGTCGCGAAACGCCGCGCTAATTTGCCCCGGGGGCGCACGGCGCGCGGTACTTAGGGAGAATGGTCTCCCAAGTCAAACCTCTCTCTCTTCGTAGGGGCGAGGCGGGGTCCCCAAAAAACGCACAGCGTTTTTTGGGGTTCCCCGCATGCCTCGCCCTGCTTCAGCATGCGGCGTTGTAGATGGCGGGCGACGCAATGCGTCGCCCCTACGTACGGTGTGCATGGCTGCGTAGGGGCGAGGCATGCCTCGCCCTGCTTCAGCATGCGCCGCTGTGGATGGCGGGCGACGCAATGCGTCGCCCCTACGAAAGGTTCTGACGCCATGGTGCGTAGGGCGGGTTTCAAACCGCCCCTACAGCCCGCTACCCCGCCTCCTGATACACGTCGATCTCGACCGAGCCGGGCAAAAGCGTGCGCCAGGTCTGCAGATAGGCCTGCACCCGCGGGTCGCTGGCGACCCGCTGCCGGTTGAGCTCAAAGACTTCGTGAGTCTCATACTCGATCTCGTGGATGAAGCGGCCGGGATCATCCACGTTCTGCAGAAGCCGCACCCGGCGCCCGCCGAACGCCTCATAGAACGGAGCGGCGGCCCGCAAAAGCGAGGCGACGTGCGCAGAGTTCGCCGCTGGAAGCGTAAACTTGAACTGAACGGTTCGCCGCACCGTCTGAGACTCTGTTGCCATTCGTCCCGTCCAATCGCAAAAGCATCGCGCCGTTTGGCACTGCGGCCGGGATGCTAACTGCCGATTCCAAATCGCGCCAGCGCGGCCACGAGCTGCTCGGAGGGGGCGCAGCCCGACGTGAATATGGCGCGAGCCCGCGCGAAGGGCTTTGCGGGCCTCGCGGCCGCGCTCAGATCGGCAACTCGCCGCGCGATTGCCGGGGCGGGATCGACGAAGGCGACCGGCCAGGGTGCGAGCTGCTCGAATCTCGCGAGCAGCAGCGGATAGTGCGTGCAGGCGAGCACGACGGTATCGGTGCGGCGCTCTCCATCTCGAAAGCACGGCGTGATCTCCTGGCGGATCAGCTCGTCCGGAACGGGGCTGCCATGGAGCTCCGCCTCCGCGAACTGCGCCAGATGCGCCGAGCCCACCAGTGCGACTTCGCTGCCGTTGGCGAAATCGCGAATGAGCGCGCGGGTATATTCGCGGCTCACGGTTGCCTGCGTTCCGAGCACCGTGACGCGCCGGGAAAGCGAGCTTGCACAGGCCGGCTTTATGGCCGGGACGGTGCCGACGAATGGAACGGTGAAACGGGCACGCAGCTCCGTGAGCACCAGGGTCGAGGCGGTGTTGCAGGCGATGACCACGATGGTCGGAGAATGCGCCGCAATCAGCTCGGCCATGAGCGTGCATACGCGCTCCACAAGCTCGGCCTCGCCATGGCGGCCATAAGGAAAGTAGGCGTCGTCGGCGACGTAGATATAGCGCGCGTGCGGTCGTGCCTTCGCGATCTCGCGATAAACGGTCAGCCCGCCGAGCCCGGAATCGAACACCAGAATGGTCGGTGCACTCTCCACGTCGGCCCAGTGGTTACGGGATGCGCGCCGGCCCCGCAACCGGAGTAAAGGGTCAACACTCCGCTGTCATGCCCCGCTTCATAGCGGGGCATCCAGTAATCGCGAGCGGGCAAGTTGGGGCAAAAGCCGTGCGAAATCGGACGGTCGGTGCGTTACTGGATCGTCCGCTTTAGGCGGACGATGACGATTGAGATTACCGCACTAATGTATCCGGGCCGGCGGCGCTATGCCGGGCTGGGCTCGACGAGGTCGAGGTGGGGCCGGTCCGGTCGTGCCGGCGCGCTCGCTTTCTTCTCGCTGCGTTTGCGCCGGCGCGCGCGAGGCGCCATGAGGTCGCTGAGGACCGTGAATGTTGCGAGCAGGACGATGAACGCGATTTTGCCCACCCTACAACTGCGTCGTCCCGAATACCCGGCTGAAAATCGTGTCGACGTGTTTGAGATGGTAGTTCAGATCGAACAGCTCGGCGAGCTCGACATCGCTTAAATGCTTGCGCACCTCGGGATCGGACTTGAGCAGCGGCAGGAACTCGCCTTCTCCGTCCCACACCCGCATCGCGTTGCGCTGAACGAGCCGGTAGGCCTCCTCCCGCGCCATGCCTTTCTGCGTGAGCGCGATCAGGACGCGCTGCGAATGTACGAGCCCGCCCAGCCGTTCGAGATTTTTTTGCATGTTCGCGGGATAGACGATCATCTTGTCCACGATGGAAGCAAGGCGCACCAGGGCGAAGTCGAGCGTGGCGGTGGCATCCGGGCCGATCATCCGCTCGACCGAGGAGTGCGAGATGTCGCGTTCGTGCCAGAGCGCCACGTCCTCCATCGCTGGCATGACATACGCGCGCACCATGCGCGCGAGCCCGGTGACGTTCTCCGACAGAACGGGGTTGCGCTTGTGCGGCATCGCGGACGAGCCCTTCTGCCCTTCGGAGAAGAACTCTTCGGCTTCCAGCACCTCGGTGCGCTGCAGGTGGCGGATCTCGGTGGCAAGCCGCTCGACCGAGGAGGCGACCACCCCGAGCACGGCAAAATACATCGCATGCCGGTCGCGCGGGATGATCTGGGTCGACACCGGCTCGACGGCGAGACCCATGGCCTTCGCCACATGCGCCTCGACCCGCGGATCGACCTGCGCGAACGTGCCGACCGCGCCGGAGATGGCGCAGGTGGCCACTTCGGTCCGCGCCCGCATGAGGCGCTCCTTCGCCCGCGCGAATTCCGCGTAGGCAGAGGCGAGCTTGAGCCCGAAGCTGGTGGGCTCCGCGTGGATGCCGTGGGAGCGCCCGATGGTGGGGGTAAGCTTATGCTCGAAGGCGCGCCGTCGGATCGCGGCAAGAAGCTTATCGACGTCAGCGATCAGGATATCGGCCGCGCGCACCAGCTGCACATTGAAGCAGGTATCGAGCACATCCGAGGAGGTCATCCCCTGATGCACGAAGCGCGCCTGCGGCCCGACGATCTCGCTGAGATGGGTGAGAAAGGCGATGACGTCGTGCTTGACCTCGCGCTCGATCGCATCGATGCGTGCAGGGTCGAACGTTGCGTTCTTTCCTTTCTGCCAGATCTCCTGTGTGGCGCTCTTCGGGATGATCCCGAGCTCGGCCATCGCGTCCGCCGCATGCGCCTCGATCTCGAACCAGATGCGATAGCGCGTGCCCGGATCCCAGATCGCCGCCAGCTCCGGTCGCGTGTAGCGGGGAATCATCTCACTCTCGGTCAGGTTGGAGCTAATTGGTCTGGGACGGTGTGGAGAAATGCCTTCGCTTCACGCAGTTCGATGAGCTGCGCGAAGCTCGAGAAGCTAGCCTTTTGCCGTCGGGCCCGCGACAGCGCTTTAGCGAAGCATTCACCCGCCCTCATCCTCGTTTGCTCCGGCACGCACGAGGAGCCGGCCCTTAAGTCTGTAGACCTCGGATTCCGGCTCACCTGCTCGCCATCAAGCTAATGACAACAGCCAGATCGTCAACGTAAACATTCCATAGGCCCCTTCGTAGGGGCGACGCATGCGTCGCCCACCGTCACAGCGGTGTATGTCGAGGGTGACGCAGTG
>DATBYX010000276.1:0-2459 GCA_036513475.1 Xanthobacteraceae bacterium
CGCAGCACCCTTCCCTCACTATCGACGAGGGGATAGAGCCTACGTGTCGCGAGATAGCGCGACGCGACTGTGGCGGTGATCGGCACCGCCTCTTGCCACAACTCGCCAGCGCGCCGCCGATTCCAGGCGGAGCAATCATCAGCCTGATCCCTGCAAGCAGCCGTAGCCGGCGATTCTGGCTGCGTTGGCCGGCGGCCGATGATGCGCTCAGCGTACGCAAGCGCGTCGAGGAAACCGCCGCCCCGCTTTCTTCGGATCAGGCTGAAGAGATCGCCGCCAACGCCGTTCATGTGGTCGTACCAACTGCCCGTCTTCGGGCCGGCGGTTGTCACCGCGAGTGACCCCTTGCGACCAAAGCGAAGCTGGCGCTTGCTGGAGAGCCGGCGGTTGGGTTCTCCAACCAGCGCTGTCGCAATCTCGGCGACGCGGGCTGCCAGACCGGCATGGGCAGCCGCGATGTCGCATCGGGCGCTCACTGGCCGTCCCCGACTTCGCCACCACACGCTCGAAGCGTGGCGATCATTTGCAATTGGTCGCGGCCGGGCATAGTAGGATTAGTTGTCAGGAACCCCGATTTCGGGTTTGACAAAATCGAGCTAACCCATTGATGGATGGAAGCGGGTTTGACAGCTACGCGTGATGCAAGATTATGAGGCGAAACAAATAACCCCGGCATCATAATCCGTAGGTCGCCGGTTCGATCCCGGCCCCCGCTACCAATTTGAGTGGGAGCCCGCAGCTTGGGAGTAGCGCATCATGAGCGACGGGCGGCTTCATCTATCGTTCGACGCATTCCATGACGGCGATGCGGGCGTTTGGGTTGCAAGAGTGCCGAGGGCCGAATCACAACCGAGGCACCCTCCCGCGATGCCTTGGTGGAGCGCCTGAAGGCGATTGTGCCGGATGTTCTCGAATCAAGGCTCGGGCATGCTCCGGGCGATTTTGCGATCACCATCAACTGGCAGGGACCTTTGAACAGACGGAACTGATGTCGCCCGGTCGATGACAAAGCTCGTTTCGGGTCGCCGGATTGATGGTGCTCAATCCCAAGCTGAATGGACTGGATCGCATTATCAAATTACGTCCTCATGTTCCTGCGGCACCCAGGGCTCGACGAAGTATTCCAGTTTTTCGGCGGTTTCGATTCATGACCGAGGAAATCCAAAAGCTTCACAACGTTAGAATATTCCACCTTATACCAGTCATATCCTTACGGATCGTCTTGCTCAAAACGAACAAAATGCCTCAGCAGATCAATTTCAGATTTCGGAATTTTCAACGAGTATACGGCTCGTTCCGACGCAGGATCATAGTCCACCAGGCAATGATGCTTGAGCTTTTGCTTGCGAGATTCGTCAATGTAGTAGTGCATTATCATGGTTCGACCCTGCGGCCCGGCTCGGCGGGCTTCCTTTGAGAATGCTGCCAGTGTAGATGCCTGCCAGGCGATGTGCATCATCGACACTGAACTCCATAGCTCATGAGACACCAGACCTTTTAAAGCCCGACAGGTGATATATCGCAGGCACCGTGTATTCCGCCGACAGCGCGCCAAGTTGTTCACGTCACCTCATCACCGAGCGAGTCCATCGGGGAAACGGTCAGGCACCAAATTCAATAGCACGTTGTGCTCAAGCAGCGCTTTCGCGCCTGCAAGAACAAACGAAAAGCCTTCGGTTGACCCGACCGCGTTGCTCGCAATCTCTTGTGGGCTGCCACCGAACCCTGAATTGGTGATGCTCACAAATGTCGTGCCATCGCGGCGCGCGGTGAACACCCACTCGATGTCCGTCGGCATGCCATACGCGCTCCATTCGACCAAGATTCTCTTGTTCGGTTCCAGCGCCTTGACCCTTGCATCGACTGAGAATCCGTACATTTCCCAATCCCAACGCACCGTTTTACCGGCTTCGAGTTTGCCGCTGCCACGACTGAACCAAAACTTTGAAGTTATAGCAGGCTCGACGAAGGCCTCGAACACCTTCGCGACGGGGCTCCGAATCAGCATTTCCGCCTTTGCGACGATTTCTTGCTTGTCCATGTCTGCTCCTTCTGCGGAAAGGCCAATTCCGCGTGATCTTCACTTACCGCCGCACTCTGAATTCACCCGGGCGGCCCAACGTCTGCATCGCTCGCAAGCCCGCGACGCTGAACCCGTACGAGGGTCAATCTCGCCCATCCGAGCGCGCATTTGGCTCGTCTGCTTCACCCTGATCACCCGACATTTTTTGAGCCGTCGGCTCTTCTGGGAAGTGCTAGGAGCCGACCTTCCATGCCGGCTCCTCGTGACCACGAGCACCCTTATGGCGCCAGCCCAACCGGCGGCTATTTCCGCGCCGCCTTGACCGGGTCTTTCACATTCTCCACGGTCGCGAACTCGATATTCCAGAGCTCGCCGTTCACCCTTTCCACCCGGCGCAGATAGATGTTGCTGATGACATCGCGCGTTTCCGGGTCGA
>DATBYX010000277.1:0-9788 GCA_036513475.1 Xanthobacteraceae bacterium
GCGTCCGCCCGAATGGCGCGTTCGAGAGCATCGAACAGCAGCGCCGCCCCAAGACCTCGCCTTCGATATTGCCGATCAACAGCGAGCCGCCCAATCAGGGCCGCCGGGATGACGGGATACCGCGGCAGCCTCCTGCTCACATCCTCCGGAAGATCAACAACAGGAATGCTCGCTGCGGACAACGTGTAGTAGCCCGCGACGGAAGTTGTGTCGAGCGGCGCTGCAACGAAGCAATTCGCGATCCGGCGTCGCATGTCTTGCCCGGCCTGCGCTCTGAGATAGCGATCAAGCGCATCCACACTGCACGAGAAGGCTGACCGGTCATGATGCGGAGCGAGCGGCGTAACGAGGAAAGAAACGGTCACCGAGGCTTTAACAGCCGCCGATGCGCACGCTTGGCACGGCGCAGAGCCGGGGTAGGCTTGGGGGGATTTATGATCGCCTGCGCCAGGGCGCGCTGATCATCGAGGGATAGACTTATGATCTGCGTCTGGGCAATGGTCTTCTGTGCCGCCTCTTGGGCCGCAACTATGACGAAATCACTTACGCTGCGTCCCTGAATCTCGGCGGCACGCTTCACGACGGCGAGCGCAGCGGGTGAAATCCGGGCTTCCAGCCGTGTCGACCGAGTCAAATTCCTCGCCATTCTATCTCCTGCGCGAGACTATCTATGTACGGTAAAAGACCGGACACTACAAGGACGACTGGGCTTGCCAATTCACATCTACAGCACTTCGTAGACCTCGAGCCGCACCGCATTCTTCTCGCGGGCGCCGCGCGCGATTGCGATGATGCGATTGAGCCAATCAAGCGAAGGGTGCGCGGCCTCGAAGCGCATGACGGTGCGAAAGTAGTAACGGCTGGGATCGATGGGCTCACCGCGTGCAAGCGCCGCCAGGACATCCGCCGGGCCATGGCGCAGCCCGTCGCTGCGTACCAGGACGCGGGCGCCTGTTGCGGTCTCGATGCCGTAGCGCGCCTTAAGGTCGACGGTCCCGTCGGTCCACACGATCTGCCAGTCGGCCCCGGGCAGGATGCGGCCTGAGAGCTTCGGCCCATCGACGCGACCGCCCATGATGTCGATGACGCGCCGATGCCCAAGCGGCGTGTGGCCGAAATCGCGGATGTCGGCAAGCTCGGCATAGACGTGGAAGATCGGTTCGGTCGAGATGAGATTCATGAGGCTCCCGCGCGGGCCGATACGGCTCTCGGCCACTGCGGCATTTGACCCGCTTAAAGAGCGTCCGTAAATGAACCGGCAACCTGCGGACCAGCTCATGTCGCAATTTCTGAGCCTCGCCGACGCCGTGGAGGACAATATCCGAGACGGCGACAGCGTGGCGATGGAAGGTTTCACGCATCTCATACCATTCGCAGCGGGACACGAGGTCATTCGCCAAGGCCGACGCCATCTTACGCTCATCCGGATGACGCCCGATCTGATCTATGACCAGCTCATCGGGATGGGCTGTGCCGACAAGCTCGTCTTCTCCTGGGTCGGCAATCCGGGCGTTGGGTCGCTCCACCGTTTCCGCGATGCCTACGAGAACGGCTGGCCCGCGCCCATCGCGATTGAGGAACACTCACACGCGGCCATGGCCAACGCCTATGAAGCGGGCGCGGCTGGGCTGCCGTTCGCGGTCTTTCGCGGCTATCTCGGTGTCGATCTGCCGAAGGTCAATCCCAATATCAAGCGCATAGCCTGCCCCTTCACCGGAGAGGAGCTGGCCGCCGTCCCTGCCATCCGACCAGACGTGGCCGTTATCCACGCGCTCAGGGCCGATCGGGCCGGCAATGTGCTGCTCGAAGGGATCGTCGGGGCACAGAAAGAGATCGTGCTTGCAGCGAAGCGCTCGATAGTCACGGTCGAGGAGATCGTCGACGACTTTGGCGCGCGCAGCGCCAATGCAGTCATCCTGCCGAGCTGGACGGTGGGACCGATCGTCTGCGTTCCTGGCGGGGCTCATCCCTCTTATGCCCAGGGCTACTACAAGCGGGATAATGCCTACTATAAAGCCTGGGACGCGATCTCTCGCGACCGGGATGCTTTCCTCGCCTGGATCAAGACGAACGTTCTTGGCCGCGGGCCCGACGCTTTCGCCACGTATGTGGCTGCGGCGGAGTGAAGGCGCAACTGAGCATCCAAGTGAGCTAAAGGTGAGCTACAACCCAACGGAAATGATGACGATCGCGGCGGCCCGCACGCTGCGCGACTCCGACATCTGCTTCGTCGGCATCGGCATGCCGTCGGCCGCCTGCAATCTTGCGCGGCTCACCCATGCGCCCGGTATCACGCTCATCTATGAGTCCGGCACTATCGCGACCAAGCCTGATGTGCTGCCGCTCTCCATCGGAGATGGGGAGCTGTGCGACACCGCTCTCACCACCGTCTCGGTGCCCGAGATGTTCCGCTACTGGCTGCAGGGGGAACGGTTCACCGTCGGGTTTCTCGGCGGCGCCCAGATCGATCGTTTCGCCAATCTCAATACGACTGTGGTGGGCTCTTACGAGAAGCCGAAGACCCGGCTCCCCGGCGGCGGCGGCGCGCCGGAGATATCCTGCGCCTGCGGCGAAATCTACATCATCATGTGCCAGGCGCCGCGCAGCTTCGTGCAGCGGCTCGACTTCGTCACATCGTTCGGTCATGGGGAGGGAGGCGACCACCGCGCACGCCTGGCTATCAGGAACAAGGGGCCGACCAGACTTATTACCGATCTCGCGGTGTATGAGCCTGCCCCCGTCACCAAGGAGATGACGGTGACCTCGGTTCATCCCGGCGTCTCGGCGGACGCGATCAGGGCAAACACTGGCTGGCCCGTGCGCTTTGCGGCTAATGCGGCGGAGACGCCTCCCCCAACTGAACATGAGCTCTGCGTACTGCGCGCGTTGCATGCCCGCACGGCGCGCGCGCATGGCGAGGCGGCCTAATGCGAGGATGAGAGCATGAGCGAAACGCGCGACGTTTTCATCTGCGATGCGGTGCGCACCCCCATCGGGCGCTATGGCGGCGCGCTCGCGCGTGTGCGCGCCGATGACCTTGCCGCCGTCCCGATCAGGGCCTTGGTCAAGCGCCATCCCCACATCGACTGGTCCGAGCTCGATGAGGTGGTGCTCGGCTGCGCCAACCAAGCGGGCGAGGACAATCGCAACGTGGCCCGCATGGCGCTGCTCCTGGCCGGCATCCCGGATTGCGTGCCAGGGGTGACCGTGAACCGGCTGTGCGCCTCGGGACTCAATGCGATCGGCGATGCTTCGCGCGCCATCCGTTGCGGCGAAACCCAGTTCGCGATCGCAGGGGGCGTTGAGTCCATGACTCGCGCTCCGCTGGTCATGGGCAAGGCCGAGGAGGCGTTCCAGCGCAGCGCGGAGGTCGCTGATACGACGCTGGGCTGGCGCTTCATCAATCCTCTGATCAAGGCGCAATACGGCGTCGACTCCATGGCGGAGACTGCCGAGAACGTGGCGGAAGAATATCAAGTCTCGCGCGCGGACCAGGATGCTTTTGCCTTGCGCTCGCAGCAGCGCGCCGGCAACGCCGTTGGGGAAGGCTATTTCACCGAGGAGATCGTGCCGGTCGAGGCTCCGGGCGGCAAGGCAGGTCCGATCGTTGTCGATAAAGACGAGCATCCACGCCCGCAGACCACGCTCGAAGCGCTCGCCAAGCTCAAGCCCTACGCCCGCAATCCGGGAACGGTGACCGCGGGCAATGCATCGGGCATCAATGACGGGGCAGCGGCGCTGATCCTCGCGAGCGAGCAAGCCGCCGCGCGCCATGGGCTCAAACCGCGGGCCCGCGTGCTCGGGATGGCGTCGGCGGCAGTCCCGCCGCGGGTGATGGGAATGGGTCCGGTGCCTGCGACCCGCAAGCTGATGGCGCGCTTGGGCCTGAAGATCGGAGACTTTGATGTGATCGAGATCAATGAAGCGTTCGCCGCCCAGGGTCTCGCCTGCCTGCGCCAGCTCGGCGTTGCCGATGGCGCCGAGTACGTCAATCCCCACGGAGGCGCCATTGCACTCGGCCACCCGCTCGGGATGTCGGGTGCGCGCATTGCGCTCACGGCCGTGCACGCGTTGGAGAAACGCGGCGGTGCCCTTGCGCTCGCGACCATGTGCGTCGGCGTCGGCCAAGGTGTCTCGCTCGCGATCGAGCGGGTCTAAACGCCAGCAGCGAGGGAGGATGGCTCGTGCCGATGAGTCCCGGGTACATTCCGTTTCACCCCAACCCGTCCAAACCGAAATATCGACCTCCCGCGGGGGCGGTTGACGCGCACTGCCACGTTTTCGGGCCGGAAGCCAAATTCCCCTACGCACCCGAACGCAAATACACGCCGTGCGACGCGGCCAAGGAGAAGCTGTTTGCGCTGCGCGACTTTCTCGGCTTCGACAAGAACGTGATCGTGCAGGCGAGCTGCCACAGCAAGGATAATCGCGCCATGGTCGACGCGCTCGAGAGCTCCGCCGGCCGTGCCAAGGGCGTCGCTTTCGTCGGCGAGGAGGTCAGCGACGACGAGCTCAGATGGCTCGACCGTGCCGGGGTGAAAGGCGTGCGGTTCAACTTCGTCAAGCGGCTCGTCGATTTCACCCCGCGCGACGTGCTCCAGCGCATCGCATCGCGCGTCGCTCCGCTCGGTTGGCAGATCGTAGTTTATTTCGAGATGCCCGATCTGCCCGAGCTGGAGCCGTTCTTTACGTCACTGCCGACCACCGTCGTGGTCGATCATATGGGCACCCCCGACGTGAAGAAAGGCGTTGAGCACCCTGAGAACCAGCGCTTTCACAGGCTCCTGGAGCAGCACCGCAATTTCTGGGTCAAGGTGACCTGCCCGGAGCGCATGACGCTGCTCGGCCCGCCCTATGACGATGTCGTACCATTCGGGCGCGCGCTCGTTGAGCGCTTCCCCGAGCGCGTGATCTGGGGAACCGATTGGCCCCACCCCAACATGAAAAAGGAGGCGCCGGACGACGGGGTGCTGGTGGATTACATTCCCAAGATCGCACCGAGTCCCGTCGAGCAACAGGCGCTGCTGGTCGACAACCCCATGAGGCTTTATTGGACCTGAGCTTTGTGGTGCGTTCTTTGCGCTGCTGTGTAGCGAATCGGTAGGGTGGACAAAGGCGCGCAGGGCGTTGTCTCTCCACGTGGGCAAATCGTGCGCGCAACGCAGTCAAGCTTGCGGAGACTGCGTAAACTTGCCTGCGCTGCCCACGCGCGAACGGCACGTCAGACGATTTGCCCACCCTGCAGGGTTCGAGCGGGCCCTCGTCACCGGAGCATTGTGCGCTATATACTTAGTGCACAGTGAGTATCCCGCATCCGCGGGAGCCGGATGCGATCGTGGAGGAGACCGTAAGATGACACGCACGCCGCAGGAGTACGACGACATTCCCGGCACGTTCGTGTTCGATGCCGAGCGATCGCGGCAGGGATACGGCATCAACATGTTCTGCATGTCGTTGATGAAGGAAGAAAACCGCAGGGCCTTCAAGGCAGACGAAGCAGCCTATCTCCAGAGATTTCAGCTCACCGCCGAGCAGCGCGACGCGATACTCAAGCGCGATTACAATCGCATGCTGCAACTTGGGGGGAACATCTATTTCACCGCCAAGCTGGGGGCGACGGACGGCCATTCCTTTCAGCACCTCGCGGCCGTCATGACCGGCTCGTCCCAGGAGGACTACGCCAAGATGATGCTGGCGGGCGGCCGCTCAGTGGAAGGAAATCGCAGCAAATCGGGGAAGAGCAAGGGCGTTGGGGGCATGCGCAAGTCGTCACAGAAGGCAAAACCCACAGCAAAGCGGAAGTGAACCGTGGCAAGGATCATCGCAGGTGTAGGCTCCTCGCACGTGCCGGCGATCGGTGCGGCGCTCGACCTCGGCAAGACCAAAGAACCCTATTGGAAGCGGGTGTTCTCGGGATTTGAGAAATCGAAGGAATGGATGGCGAACACGAAACCCGACGTCGCCATCGTGGTCTATAACGACCACGCCTCCGCGTTTTCCGTCGATATCATCCCGACCTTTGCGCTCGGTTGCGCGGCCGAGTTTCCGCCCGCCGACGAAGGCTGGGGCCCCCGTCCGGTGCCGGTCCTGAAGGGGCATCCCGAGCTCGCGGCCCACATCGCGCAATCCGTCATCCTCGACGAGTTCGATCTGACCATCGTCAACAAGATGGAAGTCGACCATGGGCTCACCGTCCCCATGAATCTCTTGTTTGGCCAGCCGAAGGACGCTTGGCCGTGCCCTGTCATTCCGCTCGCCGTGAACGTTGTCATGTATCCGCCGCCGACCGGTCACCGCTGCTTCGTGCTGGGCAAGGCTATCCGCAAGGCGGTCGAATCTTACCCGGAGGATCTCAGGGTGGTGATCTTCGGTACCGGCGGGCTCTCCCATCAGATCAGCGGACCGCGCGCGGGTCTGATCAACAGCAAATGGGACAAGGCCTTCCTCGACAATCTGAGCAAGGATCCGAAGAAGCTCACGCGCATCCCGCACCTCGAATACATGCGCGAGGCGGGCGCCGAGGGCATCGAGATGGTGATGTGGCTGATCATGCGCGGCGCGCTCGATGACAGGGTCGAGGAGGTCTATCGCTTCTATACGGTCCCGGCGTCGAATACGGCGGTGGGCCACATCATCCTGGAGAACAAGCGAAAAGGCACTGCCGCGCGTAAGCGAGCGGTCGCGGGCAGGACCAGGCAGGCCGCGATGCGCAAGAGAGCGCCCCGAATTTCAAGCTGAATCACGGTAAGGAAGCACGATGAAGATCTGCGTAGCCGGTCAAGGCGCCTTCGGCCAGAAGCACCTCGATGCCCTCAAACGCATTCCCGAGGTTGAGATCACCTCGCTTGTAGGCGGCAATCAGGATGCGACGGCACAGGTTGCGAAGAAATACGGCGTTCCCCATCACACCGGCGAGCTCTCCGAGGGCATCAAGTGCGCCGATGCCGTAATCCTTACCACGCCGACCAAGATGCATTTCCGGCAAGGCGAGCAGGTGATGCGGGCCGGCAAGCACGTCCTGGTCGAAATCCCGGTGACCGACAGCGTCGCGGACGCCGAGGCGCTGGTGCGGATCGCAAAAGAAACCGGCATCGTTGCCATGGGCGGGCATGTGCGCCGCTTCAATCCCAGCCATCAATGGATCCACAAGCGCATCCAGAAAGGCGAGCTGGCCATCCAGCAGATGGACGTTCAGACCTATTTCTTCCGGCGCAAGAACATGAATGCTGCGGGCAACCCGCGCAGCTGGACCGACCATCTCCTGTGGCATCACGCCGCGCATACCATCGATCTCTTCCAGTATCAGACCGGAGAGACGATCTCGGACTGCTACGCGGTGCAGGGACCCGTGCATCCGCAGCTCAGCATTGCCATGGACATGGGCATCGTGGCCAAGGTGCCGTCCGGAGCTATCCTGACGTTGTCGCTCTCGTTCAACAACGATGGTCCGCTGGGCTCGTTTTTTCGCTACATCTGCGACAACGGCACCTACAAGGCGTTCTACGACGATCTCAGCGATGGAAAGGACAATCGCATCGATGTTTCGAAGGTCGATGTTTCCATGGACGGCATCGAGCTGGAAGATCGCGAATTCATCGCCGCCATCAAGGAGAAGCGCGAGCCCAATGCCAGTCTGGCCCAGGTGCTGCCCTGCATGCGCATCCTCGGGAAGCTCGAGCAAATCATCGATCCGAAACGGAAGGCTCACGCGTGATCCCGGTGCTTCGGAGCGCGCACTTTTAAAAAAGAGGAATGCCAGCACGGCGCAACTGAAAGAACGCAGTGTCTCCTGCGGCGCCGCTGGTTGTCCGAGATAAAGTCAAAAAGGAGGAACCAATGGTCTGCAAAACGTTCGTGACTGCACTTGCATGTGCCGTCGTCGCACTTGCTGTGAACAGCGCGCTCGCGCAGGATGTGGCCAAGATCGGCCTCGTTCTGCCGCTCACAGGCGGCCTCGCGCCGGTCGGCAAGCAGGTGCAGGCCGGGGTGCAGCTGTACACCCAACAGCATGGAACCAGCGTCGCGGGCAAGAAGCTCGACCTGATCATCAAGGACGACGCCGGCGTTCCTGACAACTCCAAGCGCCTCGCCCAGGAACTGATTGTCAACGAGAAGGTCGCGGTGATCGGCTCGGCGCTCACCCCCAGCGCGATGGCGATCGGTCCACTCTCGACGCAAGGCAAGACTGCGAACGTGGTCATGGTGTCGGGCACGTCGGGGGTCATCAATCCGAATAACCCCTATATGGTACGCACCAGCTTCACCCTTGGGCAGCAGTCGGGGATCGTTGGGGAATGGGCGGCCAAGAACAGCAGCAAGAAGGTCGTGATCGTCCAGTCCGACTGGGCGCCGGGCGCCGAAGCGACGGCGGTCTTCACCGACGCCTTCACCAAAGCTGGCGGTCAGGTCCTCGACACCATCAAGGTCCCGCTAGCCAATCCCGATTTCTCCCCCTTCCTGCAACGCGCGCGCGATCTCAACCCGGACACGTTGTTCGTGTTCGTGCCGGCAGGGCAGGCCGGAACGTTTGCCAAGCAGTTCGCGGAGCGCGGCCTCGATAAGGCGGGGGTCAAGCTGATCGGTCCGGGCGACATCGTCGATGACAACGATCTGCCTGGGATGGGAGACTCCATGCTCGGCGTGGTCACCGCCGGCATCTACTCGGCTGCTCGTGATTCTCAGATGAACAAAGAGTACGTTGCCGCCTTCCAAAAGACCAACCCCATGCGGCCGAACTTCATCTCGCTCGGCGGCTATGACGGCATGCACCTCATCTCCGAAGCGCTAAAGAAGACCGGTGGCAAGACTGAAGGCGACACTCTGATCAATGCGATGAAAGGCATGAAGTGGGAAAGCCCGCGTGGGCCGATCTCGATTGATCCCGACACCCGCGAGATCGTGCAGAACGTGTACATGGGTAAGGTCGAGAAGGTGAATGGGCAGCTCTACACGATCCCGTTTGCTACCTTCGAGGCGGTCAAAGATCCCTTGAAGACGAAGAGGTAAGCCGCGAAGGCCACTCACCTCCGTCATTGCAGGGCTTGACCGGGCAATCCATCGCCTGACGAATAAGGGGTTTTTTTTGATGGAGGCGCGGGTTAAGCCCGCGCATGACGCATCGCGTATAACGAGCGCTGGTAATCAGGCAACTGACGCCGATCTCCACGCAATGGCCTTGCGTCGCTGGCTGCGCCGCCGCCATTATGTGCTACGACCCTCGCGCGGGGACGAACACCCATGCTGACCATCCTCTTCGACGGGATCGCCTACGGCATGCTGCTGTTCGTGCTGGCATGCGGGCTCTCGGTCACGCTCGGCTTGATGAACTTCGTCAATCTCGCCCATGGCGCGTTCGCCATGGCGGGCGGCTATATCACCCTCATCCTTGTCAACCGCGCCGGCGTGCCTTTCTTCGCGGGGCTTGTTATTGCCTTCGCAGTCACTGCGGTCCTTGGCGCGCTCTTCGAGCGCACCCTCTATGTCCATCTCTACAGCAAAACCCATCTCGACCAAGTCCTGTTCACGATTGGCCTCGTGTTCATGTCGGTGGCCGCGGTGGACTACGTCATGGGATCGCAGCAGGTCTTCATCCAGATACCGAGCGTGCTGCAAGGCCGGTTCGAGCTGTTCGGGATCGGCATTGGACGCTACCGGCTGCTGATCATCATCGTTTGCGGCATTCTCACAATCGGCCTGCAGCTCATCCTGTCCGGCACCCGGTTCGGGAGCCGGTTGCGCGCGTCCGTCGATGACGCGAGGGTGGCGCGCGGCTTAGGGATCAACGTCAA
>DATBYX010000278.1:0-3680 GCA_036513475.1 Xanthobacteraceae bacterium
CGCGCTGCTCGGTCCTTCCCGCGTGGGCAAAATCGACGTAGACAAGTTTACGCAGTCGACGCAAGCTTGACTGCGTTGCGCCGTGCCCACGCGGGGACGACACGTCAGACGATTTTGCCCACATTACGGCGCTGCCAGCATGCGACGAGCGTGCCCCTGAATCATTCATTGACGCGGCGTTAACAGCCATAGCCTAGGGTAGCGCGTTTTCGCACGCTTCAACCGGCTTCAAACTCATGGCACTTCTGGGCCCGATGGTTGTTGTCGCCGAGACCTCGGCGGCCGATTTGCTCGAAATTCTCGGCGCGGCCGGCGCTTTCCCTGTTGTGGAGACTCCCTGGGCGGATGCTCCGGCAGCGCTCGCAGAAATTCAGCCCGTCGCTGTCGCCATCGCAGATCCACACGGCAAGCCCCCTGCCCGGCATGTCCGCTCGCTTGGCCAGTGCATAGAACAGCGCGCAGGTCCGATCATGCCGGTGATCGCCCTGGTGGAGCGCGATGGCACGCCATCCCTGCCGGGTGCCCTGCCGATTGCGCTTGACGATTCCACCGAGCGGTTAGTCGCGCGGCTGCGCTCGGCCCTGCGTATCAGGTCCCTGCATGCAACCGTACTGCGGCGCGCGCGAGCAAGCGACCCGAACAGGCAAATCGCCGTTCCTGCGAATCTGCTCGCCGGCGCCACAGTGCTTTGCGTGGGCCGCGGAGGATCGTACCCTACCCTCTCGGTCGCCCTCGGAGAGCGGGTCGGTCTTATTGGGGCTTTCAGCGTTGAAACGGCCACGCGTTATCTCAATGCGCGCGAGATCGACGGCGTGGTGATCGGGGATGGTCTGGGGCCGCGCGGGGTCGAAGCGCTCCTCACTGAGCTGGCAGAGAAATTCCGCGACCTTCCCGTGGGCATGCTCAATAACAATGCCTGCGACGAGGAAAGACTCCCGAATCTCATCCGTGTCGAAGCCGCTCCTGTCCTCCTGGCCGAGCGTGTTCTTGCGTTCGTGCGGCAGCAGGCATTCGAGGGTCATCTCAAGCGCCTGTTGAAATCGCTCGAAAGCGAAGGGGTCATTGATCCTCAAACCGGACTGCTGGAGACGAATGCATTCTGGCAGGACCTCGACCGCGCCGTGGATGAGGCGGCAGACGCGGGCCGGGCTCTTTCGATTGCCCGCTTCTCTTTCGAGGGCGTCACTGATGGGAGGTCCCACCTCGACGCCGCGCGTTTGTTCAGTCGGCTGGTGCGCAACATCGACTTCGCGTGTCGGGAGCAGGACGGTTCTATCCTTGCAGCCTTCATTGAAACCGATTTGCGAAGCGCCCATGTCGTGGCCCGCCGGATTGCGAGCGTTCTTCGCCAGACCATGGTTTCGCCCGGTCACGATCGCCGCAGCATTCGGCCCACGATCACGCTCGCCACGTTCAAGCCCACGGACAACGTGAGCACGCTGGTCGCGCGCGTCGGCGCCTTTCCCAAAGTTGCTGCCGCACGTCCCTCACGGGGCCTCGCGGGTTAAAATCGGCGCGGCGTGGGCCGCGCGCTCCCGGTATCACCGCAACGCAAATCGGCATATATTCCACTCCAACAGGAGTGTCCCCAAATGACTTTGCCGATCGACATGATCTCCGACGTCGTCTGTCCCTGGTGCTTCATCGGCAAGCGCCGGCTGGAAAAGGCACTCGCGCTTCGGCCCAATATTCCCGTCGAAGTGCACTTTCGACCGTATTTTCTCAATCCGTGGGTGCCTCGCGAAGGCATGAGCCGGGAAGACTATCTCACCACGAAGTTTGGCTCTCCCGAGCGCTACCGCCCCATCGGGGGACGCGTTTCCGCCGCGGCAGCCGCCGAGGGATTGATCTATGCGCCCGATAAGATAACGCGACAGCCAAACACGCTCGACTGCCACCGCCTGATTCTCTGGGCCGGCGAGACCGGCAATGCCGGGCGCATGAAGCAACGGCTGATGGACGTCTATTTCACCGAAGGCGGCGACCTTTCCGATCGCGATGTGCTGGTCGAAGCCGCCGCGGCGAGCGGGCTTGATGCCGCGGAGGCGCGCAGACGCCTTGCCAGCGATCGGGATATCGAGCGGGTCGAGAAGGAAGCCGAGTCTGCCAAGGAGGCCGGCATCGATGGCGTGCCCTGCTTTGTTCTGGGCGGACTGATTGCAGTGCAAGGGGCGCAGACGCCGGACCATCTCGTCCAGGCGATCGACCGCGCAGCCCAGCAATACGCCAGCCCTCAAGCCGCGGAATAGTTATGCGGTAAGCATCAAGCCGCTGCGGCTGGCTGCGCGAGCGCGGCGAGGTCGCGCAGGATTGCGGCCGTTCCGCGCAGGCGCTGCTCCGGCTTCTCCCAGTCGTGAAAGAACACGACTTTCATGTCGGGCCGCACGCGAGCGCCCCGCCCCTGATCGCGGATAAAGGCAACCAGACGGTCGGGATTCGCGAAGGTGTTCTCGCGGAAAGAGATCACCGCACCCTTCGGACCGGCGTCGATCTTCTCCACGTTGGCCTCGCGGCAGAGCATCTTGATCCGTACGACCTGGAGCAGGTGCTCGACCTCCCGAGGCATTGGGCCAAAACGATCGACGAGCTCGGCCCCGAACGCCTCGATCTCGCGCTCCGCATCGATGTCAGCCAACCGGCGGTAGAGCGCAAGCCGCACCGGCAGGTCTGCGACATACTCCTCGGGGATCATGACAGGAGCGCCGATGGTGATCTGCGGGGACCATTTGTCGGAAGCAGGGACGCTGACCCCCGCCTTGAGACCTGCGACTGCCTCCTCCAGCATCTGCTGATAGAGCTCGAAGCCGACCTCCTTGATGTGACCGGACTGCTCCTCGCCCAGGAGGTTGCCGGCACCACGAATATCGAGATCGTGGGAGGCCAGCTGGAAGCCCGCTCCGAGCGTGTCGAGCGACTGCAATACCTGCAATCTGCGCTCCGCCTGTGGCGTGATCTTGCGGTCGGGGGGGAGCGCGAACAGAGAATAGGCACGCACCTTCGCGCGCCCTACCCGGCCGCGCAGCTGATAAAGCTGGGAAAGCCCGAAACGATCAGCGCGATGAACGATGAGCGTGTTCGCGTTCGGAATGTCGAGGCCGGACTCGATGATCGCCGTCGAGAGGAGGAGATCGTATTTCCCGTCGTAAAAGGCCGACATGACGTCGTCGAGCACGGTTGAGGGCATCTGTCCGTGCGCGACCGCAATCCGCATTTCCGGCACATGCTTGTCGAGGAAGTCCTTGGCGCCCGCGAGGTCCTCAATCCGGGGGCACACGTAAAACGCCTGCCCGCCACGATAGCGTTCGCGCAACAGCGCTTCCCGCACGATCACGGGATCGAACGGCGATACGAAGGTGCGTACCGTGAGCCGATCGATCGGAGGCGAGGCGATGATGGACAGCTCGCGCACTCCCGAGAGCGCGAGCTGCAAGGTGCGGGGAATCGGGGTAGCAGTCAGCGTGAGCACGTGCACCTCGGCGCGCATCTGCTTGAGCCGCTCCTTGTGTGCGACACCGAAATGCTGCTCCTCGTCGATGACGAGAAGGCCGAGATCACGGAATTTGATCGACTTGCCCAAGAGCGCGTGGGTGCCCACGACGATGTCGACGGTACCGTCGGTTATGCCCTTCTTCGCGCGCGTGAGCTCCTTGCCGGAAACGAGGCGGGAGGCCTGGGCGATC
>DATBYX010000279.1:0-3547 GCA_036513475.1 Xanthobacteraceae bacterium
CAAACTCGCGCATTTGCCGGCTTGCCGCCATGGAGGTCACGATCGTGGCGGGCAGGCTGATGCCGGAGCCGCCGCCCAGAACCGAGATCTGGGATGCCACCAGGCGAAAGACCTCCGCGACGACCCATGTGCCGATCGCGAAATAATGTCCGCGCAGGCGAAACATCAACCCCGCAACCGGGAGGGCGATCGCCGCCGCGATCACCCCCGCGAGTGGCACTGCGGCAAGCGGATGCATGCCGGCAAGAATGGTTGCGGCGAACAGGACGTAGCCGCCGAGCCCGACATAGGCTTGCTGGCCCACCGAGACCAGCCCGGCATATCCGGCGAGCAGATTCCACAGGCTCGCCAGCGCGACATAGGTAAAGATCTCTGACATA
The DNA here is from genome assembly GCA_036513475.1 of Xanthobacteraceae bacterium. Taxonomy (GTDB): domain Bacteria; phylum Pseudomonadota; class Alphaproteobacteria; order Rhizobiales; family Xanthobacteraceae; genus VAZQ01. Next base: position 381 of record DATBYX010000279.1, read on the forward strand.
AGCCGCAGATCGTCGCGACCCGCGAAGGCCGGCGCGGCAATGAGCGCCAGCAACGCGATCGCCAGTGCGCCGGTTCCGATCCGGCTCGATCGGCTGCCGTGCTCGATATGAAACGCGCGGCTCATTTAAAACGCCTTTGGTGGAGCATGTCCTTTTCGCAAAACCGGTTCCCACTTTTGCGGGACATGCTCTAACCCTGCACCTTGGGAAACAAGCCCTGCGGGCGCACCGCCAGAATGAGGAGAAAAGCAAGGTGTCCGGCAAGCACCTGCCAGCCGGGGTCGAGGTGAGCGCCGATCGCCTGCGAGACGCCAAGGACAATGCCGCCCGCGAGCGTGCCCCACATGCTGCCGAGACCGCCGATGATCACGGCCTCGAAGCCGAAGATCAAACGCGCGGGTCCGATCGCCGGATCGAAATTCGCCCGAATGGCCAGCAACACCCCGGCCACCGCGATCACCGCGAGGGAAAGTGCCATGGCCAGAGCAAAGACACGCTGGTTGTCGAGACCCATCAACTGCGCAACCGAAGGATCGTCGGAAGTAGCCCGAAAGGCGCGACCGAAGGCCGTGCGATAGAACAAGATCTGCAGGCCGCCGATGACCGCAACCGCGGCGAGGAACTGCACGAGCGGCAGAACTCCGATCCAAACGGTTTCGCCCAGGGGGAAGCTCGCCACCTCGATCGCGCCGGCGGTGAGCCTGCGGCTGTCGGCGGTGAACAGCTCGAGCAGCCCGTTCTGAATGATAACGGAGAGGCCGAAGGTGACCAGGAGCGGCGGCAGGAGATCATCGCCGAGCGTGCGATTGAGGAGCAAGCGTTGCAGCGCGTAGCCGATCCCCGCCATGATCGGCGCGACGATGATAATAGTAGTCAAAGGATTGAGCCCGAGCGCGTCGGTTGTCATCAGGGAGACATAGGCCGCGAGCACGATCAGATCGCCATGCGCGATGTTGACGAGCCGCATCACCCCGAAGATCAGCGCCAGCCCCGCGGCAAACATCGCATAGAGTCCCCCGATCAGGATCCCCTGGATAATGACGTTGACCCATTGCATCCGATTACACAGCGGCAACTACGCAAAAAGGTCACCCACCGACATGAAGACGCAAGCCGGCCCGCTTTTGCAGATAACCGATCACGCTGAATAGATTTTTAGCTTGCGGGTTGCCGCGCGGGCCGAACATGCGAATGAGACTCTTGGGCGGTGCGCCAGTCGCAGCGCCGAGCTTTTCAAACCCGACGGTCGCTTTGATATAATCCCGCATAATTGTCTTGCCGGCATCCAGGTCGCCGCTCAACATCGCGTCGATGGCTTCACGCAGAAGCGCTTCGGCGAATTTCCCGTCGCTTTTCACGTTTTGCTCTACCAAGTTCTTAAAGCTCTTTGTTCTTGTCATCTCGCCTCTTCCTTCAACGCCGGCCGCGTTTGCTTTGCTTGTAATCCTGCCAGTAGGCGTAAGCTGCATCGATGTCGCGGTCCTGGCGCTTCTTCGTGCCGCCCGTCAGTAGGATTACCAATGCCTGTCCGTCTTGCCCGAAATAGATACGGTATCCCGGGCCAAAATCGATCCGGTATTCAAACACACCTTGCCCGAGCGATTTCATGTTGGAGAAGTTGCCTTGTTCCAATCGCACAACGGCGCGGGTGACCTTGGCTCGTGCAACCGACTCCAAGTCTGCAAACCACGCGGCAAATGGCTCCTCACCGCTGGAGCCCACGTAGTAGCGGACTTCTGGCATACTCTAAAGTAACACAAATGTTACCCTATTTTCAAGCAGGATGGATTGTCTTAATTCCGGAGTGGTTCTCTCTTCCGACGGCCGTGCTCCAGGTCACGCCCCGAAATATGCAGTGGAAATGGTTTCGCGCGAGAGGGAGCTGGAGTGCCCGGCGAGCGCAACGCGTCCCTCCTGCAGGCAGCAGACGCGGTTTGCAGCGTTGAGCGCCTGTACGATGTCCTGCTCGACGATGATCAACGAAGTTCCTTCGGCGACGATCATGGGCAGCCGGGTGTAGAGATCGCGCACCACGATCGGCGCGAGGCCGAGGCTGATCTCGTCACAGAGCAGAAGTCGCGGGTTTGACATGAGCGCGCGGCCAATGGCGACCATCTGCTGCTCACCCCCCGAGAGCGCCGTGCTCGGCATCCGGCGGCGCTCGGCCAGCCTGGGAAAAAGGTCATAGATGCGCGCGAGGCTCCAAGGTCCGGTGCGTCCCAGTTGGCCGCCGATGAGGAGATTTTCCTCGAGCGAGAGCGATGGGAACAAACGGCGCCCTTCCGGCACGAGCGCGATCCCCCGCGCAACCAGAGCATGGGCGGGCAAGTGGCCGGTCGGCTCTCCGTCGAAAACGATCGCGTCCGGTCGCGATCTGATAAGCCCGGCGATGCACGTGAGGAGGGTCGACTTGCCGGCGCCGTTGGCGCCGATGACAGCCACGACCTCGCCGGGCGCGACTGCAAGCGAGACCCCGAACAGCGCCTGGAAATCGCCATAGAAGGCGTCGAGCGCGCGCAGTTCGAGGAGCGGCTCAGGCATCGGCCGCAATTCCCATGTAGATCTCGCGCACTGCGGGCGAGCGGATCACCGTGTCGGGGGCGCCTTGCGCAATGAAGGTGCCGCCATGGAGCACCAGCAACCGATCGACCACCGCGGTGAGCGCGTGCACCACGTGCTCGATCCAGATGATGGAGACGCCGCCACGGCGGATCGTCCGGATCAGCTCGACCAGCGCCTTGCATTCATGCTCCGTCAGGCCGCCGGCGACCTCGTCGAGAAGGAGGACGCGCGGACCGGTGGCGAGAGCGCGCGCGAGCTCCAACCGCTTGCGGTCAAGGAGCGTCAGACTCCCGGCGGTCCGATTGGCTTTGTCAGTGAGTGCGCATTCTTCGAGCAGCTCGACACAGCGGCCGTAGACATCGCGCTCGCTGTGGCCGGTGCCGAACGCCGCCGCCACCACGAGATTCTCGAACACGGTCATGCCGTGGAACGGCTGCGGAATCTGGAACGATCGGCCCAGCCCGAACCGACAGCGCCGCTCCGGCGGCAAGCGCGTAACGTCGCTCCCCTCCAGCATCACGCGTCCGGCGTCGGGTTGCACGGCTCCGCTCGCAATCCCGAACAGGGTGCTCTTGCCGGCTCCGTTCGGACCTATGATCCCGAGC
>DATBYX010000280.1:0-5149 GCA_036513475.1 Xanthobacteraceae bacterium
GCAGAGGGAAGCCTCGCCGGCATCATCACCGATGGCGATCTGCGCCGCCACATGGGCCCTGATCTCCTCGAGGCGCGCGTGGAGGATGTCATGACCCCCTCGCCGAAGACGGTGCGGCCCGACCAGCTCGCCAGCGAAGCCTTGGAGATCATCAACTCCTCCAAGATCACCGCGCTGATCGTCGCCGAAGCGGGCAAGCCCGTCGGCATCATCCACTTCCACGATCTCCTGCGCGCGGGCGTGGCGTGAGGGGAGGGTTGAAGATTTTACAGCTCAGAGGTGGGATGTCGGATGACGGCTGACTCCCTCGTTTGTACCCGCGTCATGCGCGGGCTTGTTCCGGTGCGCGCTAACTTAAGCATCAATGCTCAACCTCTCGGTTGTCATGCCCCGCTTCACGCGGGGCATCCAGTAATCACGCCGCGGCAGGTTGACGCGAAGGCCTCCCAACCCGGACATTCGGTGGTTACTGGATCGTCCGCATACGCGGACGATGACGACCGAGAGTATGGTAAGTGTGCGGTCCTCAGGCCGCATATTGCACCTCCGCCGTCCGCAGGACCTCGGCGCGGAAATGTTTGCTCAGGTCCTCCGGCGTTCGGAGATCGACGCGCCGGCCGCCATATCTCGTCCCCGTGCCAAGAAAAATCTCCCTGAGGATCTGCGAGCTCGGACACGAAGTCCCATGAGACGCCGCGAGTTCATAACGCTTCTTGGGAGCACGGCGGTCGGGTTTCCACTCGCTGCCCGAGCGCAACAGGTGGGGAAGATCCCGAGGATAGGATACCTGTCACCGGGTTCTGCCTCACCCGGGCCCTTGGCCTACCACGACGAATTCCAGCGCGGACTGCGCGAGCTTGGCTATGTCGAGGGGCGAAACATCGTCATTGAGTACCGATTTGCGGACGGGAAGTTTGATCGGCTGGCTGCGCTTGCGGCGGAGTTAGTTCAGCTCAATGTTGACGTCATTGTTTCAGTGGTAACGCAAGCGTCGTTGGCAGCCAAGAATGCGACCAGGACGATCCCGATCGTTATCGTAAGCGTTGGCGATCCCGTAGGGGCAGGGCTCGTCGCAAGTCTTGCGCGACCAGGTGCCAACGTGACGGGAAACTCCGGGATGACCACTGAGGTGGTCGGAAAATCGCTGGGACTGTTTAAGCAGACTGTCCCCAAGGTCTCCCCTATGGCCGTCCTCTGGAATCCAGATAACGTTGTCTACCAAGGTCAAATATTGCGAGAGACCGAGGTGGCGGCCCGGTCATTGGGTATTCAACTCGAAATGTTCGAGGCGCGAGGTCCCGACGAGTTCGACCGCACGTTCGCAGAGATCGCCAGCGCAGGCGCCGCCTCGCTGCTGGTGCTGGCTGATCCATTATTCTCAGCTCACACCGAGAGGATCGCAGATTTCGCAGACAAAAGCCGTCTGCCGGCGATGTATGGGCTGAGAGAGCATGCTGAGGCCGGTGGCCTAATGGCCTACGGACCGAACTATGCGGACTTGTATCGGCGTGCTGCCAGCTACGTGGACAAAATACTGAAAGGTACCAAGCCTGCGGATTTGCCGGTGGAGCAGCCCACCAAGTTCGAGTTCGTTATCAACCTCAAGACCGCGAAAACGCTCGGCCTGACAATTCCGCCGGGTGTACTTGCCATTGCCGACGAGGTCATTGAATGACGCACCAGCCGAGCTAGTGGACCGCCGAGTGCCGTAATTGTGACCGGCGCGACCGTGAGCGCGCTTGCCGCAAAATCGGCGACATCACGATTCCTTTTTGATGCCAATACCGAAAACGCCTCCAACGCTGATGACGGCAGCGGTATTCTTGCCCCCACACCCTAACCCTCACCCTAACCCTTACACCCTGACTTGCGTCATGATGCCCTTTGGAAATATCTCCGCGGGCTTGGCGTGCCGGTGCGCGATACCTTGCTCGTGCGTATAGCGCAGGAATTGCTCGAGGGTGGGGCGGTTTTCCTCGATCCCGAATGGGAACGTGTCGCCGTCAAACATGTCGCGCATTTTGCGCATGTAAGCGGGCATCCAGGCGACGGGATAGCGGGACACTGCCGGGTCGAGCAGGCGCTCGATGCTCCGCCGCTTCGACTCGACGAACGCATTGAGCAGATTGCGTGCGACCCACGGATTCTCATCCAGGATGTGTTTCTGCACGGCGATGATGTGCATGATCGGCCAGACTTTCGTCCGCCTGTAATAGTCCTCTTCCATGGCCCAATAGTCCGGGAAGAGACGGACGATATCGGGATGCCCCTGCAGGAAGCACGTTGGCGGACGTGCGATCAGAGCGCAATCGATCGCGCCTCTCGCCAGTAGGTCGCTCAGGGACGTGTCGGATACGCGCGTGAGCTTTACGCCCGCCGGCAAGCTCAATTCGACCTTTTCAGTGCGCCCAGCCTCGTTCGCACCGGCCTGATACCAATGGACATCCTGCAACCGGACCCCGTGCTCATCGGTGAGCCAACCACGCATATAAACTGCGGCGGTGTGCGCCCACTCGGGTGAACCAATCGTCTTGCCCCTGAGGTCGGCGGGCCCCTTGATATTGCTGTTCTTGTTCACATAGAACGAGGAGAAACGAAATAGTCGCGAGCAGACCACGGGCAAGCCGATGATGTCGGGGTCGTCGCGTGTCACTTGCGCCATAAATTTGGCAAACGACAGCTCGGATACGTCCCATTCCCGGTTGAATGTAAAACGGGCGAACACCTCGTGATGTCCGAGCGTCAGCCAGGTATGGTCGATGCCCTCCGCCCGCACGAAGCCGAGTCGAAAATCACGAAAGTGGTCGTAGTCGGTGGTGGCAATCGAGAGTTTCAGAAGGCTCATCCGGTGCTCGCTGATCCTAAAGGCGCTAGGCCTCACCATTCCCGGAATGGTGCTTGCACGCGCCGACGAGGTGATCGAGTAAGCACGATTTGCTCCGGCACTGAAGAGCCCCGCTTCGCGCCGCGGATGGTCGGCTTATTGATGTACTGCGGAAACTGCGGGCGAGGACCTACTTGCTCCGGCTGACTGCGCCCAGCTGGTGAGTCGCCGCGCACTGATGGCTGGCGGCATTGCACATCCCGGAATCGCAATCAGAGTTTATGTTGCAGCTCGTGCTCGGAGGCTTTCCCGCGGCAGCGCTTACCATGCACAAATGGGTTGCTGGATGGCACACCCCGGATAGGCAATCAGAGCTCACCTGACAGCTTGCCCCGACGGGACCGTTGCCGGAGGGTTTCGGCATGCAATCTTCACTGGGGGCGTTGCACCGCGCAGCGCTGCAGGCGGAATTTGCATCACAGCTCGTGCCGGGCGGCTGTGCCGCAGCAGCGCTTATCATGCACAAATGGGTCGCTGGGTGGCACACCCCCGACCTGCAATCCGAGCTTATACTGCACCTTGCGCCCACATTGCCGGCCACCTGTGCCAGCGCTGTCCTGCTGCCGCTGGCTCCGGCACCTATAGCGCAAATAGCCGCGCCGATGACGAAGACTCGCAATTGCCGAGTAGGCATGCCTTTCGGTCCGATGAGAGTATCCACGGCCCGAGACTCCGCTGATCGATTCTGCGTCAGCATACACCGACGCACTAAACCACGGACATGTTATTACAAGAGCCCAGCTCGTCATAGTGTGAACTACATCACACAAGATGCAATTTGCCCCACGTGGCAGCATTGGTGGCAAATCGACGTTACCTATCTGATGATCTTGCTGTCGGAGCGCCTTGGCCCAGTGCGGAATGTGACGCGGCGCCGCAACGCGGCCGTTCCGTCCGCGGATTGCGGACGGCGAGCCTTCTACAAAGGGGGCCGGTCACTCGAGCAATTCGTCTGCGCGCAGCAGGACCGAGGTCGGGCTTCTATCGCGTTCGCTGTGCTGCGTCGGTTACAATCTTATAGGCTTCGCTGAGCGCCGGCTTAGCCTTCGACACCTCTGCGCCGACACCCGACAGCGTTTTCATCATTGCGGCCTGCTCCTCCGGCGGCAGGCTTATCAGCTCGCCGCCGGTATCCGTCCAGCCTTTGCGCGCGTTATTAACAATTTCGATTGCCGCAGGATTGATTGCTGTCGCCCCTTTGGCAGCGTTCGTATCCACGATCTTCTGCAACTCCGCAGGCAATGCATCGTACCACTTCTTGCTTATTTCCACGATAACGAACACCGTGGGTTGGCCGGTCTCCGTCACGTATTTCGCCGCATCCTGAAAATGCATCGGGGTAAAAACCACGATGCCGCCGACTGCACCGTCGATGGCGCCTTGCTGGATCGCCGGCAAGACGTCGCCGAGCGTCATCGCCACTGGGGTGGCGCCAAGGCGCTCCAGAGCAACGGTTTGAAATTGCGATGCGAAGATGCGAATCTTCTTTCCCTTGAGGTCGGCGAGGTGGCGGATCGGCGCTTTTGCGATCAAAGATGAGGGCGCGTTCATGAACAGCCCGACGCCATGGAGACCCTTCGCTGCGCCCAGCCCGAGCATCAGCTTCAAGACAGCCGGATCGGCGGCGAGCCGTTGCGCGTGTTCCATGGAATCGGCGAGGCCGGGCGCCGCCATCACCTCGAAACGTTCGTCCACGCCAACAAAGAATTCGGGCGGAATGACCGCACACTGAATCGCGCCGAATTGCGTGCCTTCGATCTGCCGCGGAATCGAGCCCAATTGGCTCGCCGGATAGATCTCGGTTTTAATGCGGCCGGCCGAATCTCGCTCGATCGCGGCGGCGTAGTTCTTGGTGAATTGGTAGCTTGGATCGTTCAGGGTCGGCAGCGTGAACTTCATCACGTAAGTTTTGTCCTGCGCCCGCCCCGTAGCGAGGGTCAGCGTCATTGCCATGACGATCGTCCCGGCGGTGGCAAGGCCCTGCGCAATGAAATCTCGTCGCATGCTGTTGCTGTCCTCTCTGGGTCACCGGAGCTTCACTCTGCTCAAAACCAACCCGCATGACAACCATGGTTCATAGGCGCGGAGAGACCGGAGCGCCCCGCCTTTGCCCACCCTACAGCGCGGCATACACACCGCGTTCGAATTGGCGGTAGATCTGCAATGCGCGCTTATCTGCGAACGGCAGCACCTGCGTCATGAAAACCGCGGCGATGCGCCTGCCCGGATCGATCCAATAATAGGTGTTCAACAGCCCACCCCAGG
>DATBYX010000281.1:0-39496 GCA_036513475.1 Xanthobacteraceae bacterium
GCTGTTGCAACAGTTGGCGTTTGCACGGGAGCGAATGCGAATGCGCTACGAGGATCGGAATCGGTATCGGCTACAATGAGAGCAACCCCGCTTGTGCCGGCGATCAGTCCGAAGCCAAGGAAGGCAAGCATGAGGCTGAGCCGCCGACGAAGGCGCGGCGGCACCCAAAGATCACGTATTTCAGTTAACATGCCCCACGATAAGCTCACGACGGCCACCCCTTGCTTGTTTCTACGCCGAGAGCTCGCTCACCCTGCAATGCGACAAGCCGCGGCATGAGGCGTTATCCGCCTCGGAATAGGATTCAGCATATTAGTCGCACAGTCGCGTTAAAGGTTCGATGCTACCAGCTCGCTCAGCCCCGAACCCACGACGTGCCCGACGCGTTGTGTGTCTCTCCTCCTCCGTGATTTCAGCAGTGCGGATGCGGAAAACTCCTTGCCGGAAGGAGGAGCCTCGGTTGGTCATGACTTCTTGCCGTCTGGCCGATTTTGTTGGACAGTTAATCAAATCACACCATGGAGGGCTCCCCGATGGAGATCATTCCGCTGGGTCCGGGCTTCGCCGCCGAGTTGCGCGGCGTCACGCTTGTCGACGTGGCGGCCAAAACCGCCGTCTACACCCAGGTCCGTGCCGCTTTCGAGGAACACTCGGTGTTGATCTTCCGCGGCCAGGAGCTGACGGACGAGACGCAGCTCGGGTTCTCGCGCCGGTTCGGTCCGCTCGAAGTAACGAAGGTCGGGTCGCAGGGCGCGGGCAGCAATCTCGTGATCCTCAGCACCATCGACGAGAACGGCAAGGTCGTCCCGGCCGATCACCGGCTTTCGCTGCGCAACAAGGCTAACCAGCTTTGGCATACCGACAGCACTTTCAAACGCGTGCCAGCGTTGGCCTCCGTGTTGTCGGCCCGCATCATTCCCGCCGCGGGCGGGGAGACCGAATATGTTTCGACCAGGCTCGCGTGGGAGCGGCTCGATCCGGCACTGCGCCAGCGACTGGAGAACTCTTTCGCCTGGCACGATTATGCCCACTCGCGCGGTAAGATCGCCTCCGATCTCGCGAACCCGGCAGAGCGGGCGGCGCTGCCACCCCAATGCTGGCGCATGGCATGGACAAATCCGACCAACGGCCGCACGGCGCTGTACATCGCCTCGCACGCCTATACGATCGAGGGAACGGAGCAGGCGGCCGCGCAACGCCTTCTTGCCGAGCTCATCGATGCCGCAACCGCGCCTGGGTTCAGCTACGTGCACGCGTGGCGCAAGGGTGACGTGGTGATGTGGGACAACCGCGCGACGCTGCATCGCGGCCGACCCTGGCCGGCGCAGGAACCGCGGCTCATGGTACGCACCACGATTTCCGCAACGGATGCCGACGGGCTCGACAGCATCCGCCCGCCCTCGCGTGAGGCGGCTGAATAGGGCCTAAGTAACTGTGTTTGCTAAGGAGAGATTCATGCGCCGACTTGGCCTCGTTACCGTGTTGCCCAGCAGTAGAGTCCTGTCCTCAGCGGAAGCGCGCGCCGATGGCCCCTGGTGCGCGCGCTATGGCACCGGTCTGGAGGGAAGTAACTGCGGTTTCTATTCATTCGAGCAATGCCAGGCCGCGATCTCCGGCAACGGTGGGCGTTGCTCGCAAAACTTGTTGTACGGCACCGACAGGGAAGCACGCAGGCGCCAGCAACGACACTAGGCCGGTTGCATCAAGCCGCATGAATGAGCGGTCCCCTCTCGGGTGTGAAGGTCCTGGAACTGGCTAGCGTCGGGCCGGGCCCGTTCTGCGGAATGATGCTGGCCGATATGGGGGCGGACCTCCTGCGTATCGACCGGATCGCGCCCGCGGATATTGGGCTGCCGCTTGATCCCAAATTCGACATCATGGCGCGGGGCCGTCGTTCGATAGGGCTCGATCTCAAGAGCGCGCAGGCGGTCGAGATTGTGATGGCCGTCGTGGAGAAGGCGGATGTGCTGATCGAAGGATTCCGGCCGGGGGTCACCGAACGGCTGGGTCTCGGCCCGGATGCGTGCCTCGCGCGCAATCCCCGGCTGATCTACGGACGTGTGACCGGCTGGGGACAAGACGGCCCACTGGCGCAGAGTGCCGGCCATGACATCAATTACATCGCCGTCTCGGGCGCGCTGCACGCCATTGGAGGCGCGGGGCAGCCGCCGGTGCCGCCGCTCAATCTCATCGGGGACTACGGCGGCGGGGCCATGTATCTCGCCTTCGGGATAGCCTGCGCGCTGGTCGAAAGGCATGCGTCGGGCAAGGGCCAAGTGATCGACGCCGCAATGTGTGACGGCGCGGCTAGCCTCATGTCCATCTTCTACGGCCGCATGGCGGCCGGGCTGTGGCAGGACGCACGCGGCATCAATACCCTCGACGGCGGCGCCCCCTGGTACGGCGTTTATGAGGCTGCGGACGGGAAATACATTGCGGTCGGGGCAATCGAAGGCCGCTTCTACCGGCGGCTGCTCGAATGCCTGGATCTCGACCAGGCGAGTTTGCCAGCGCAGCATGATCGAACGCGCTGGCCGGAGCTGAAAGAGGCTCTCGGCGTGGCTTTCAAGCAAAAAACGCGCGACGAGTGGTGCGACCTGCTCGCTGGGTGCGATGTGTGTTGCGCGCCGGTGCTCTCGCTGGCCGAGGCACCATCCCATCCCCACAATCGTGCGCGCGAAACATTCACAGAGCGGGGCGGCCTCGTACAGCCAGCGCCGGCGCCACGCTTTTCACGGACCGCGCCCCGTGTGGAGCGCGATGCTCCCCAGCCTGGCGAAGGGGGAGTTGCTGCCCTTGCCGACTGGGGCTTTGATCCGGCGGAGATCGCACGATTTCGCCGAAGCGGCGCGATGCTGGCGCAGGATTGATGTTTCCAACTCAGTTCTGGCTGGTTGCCCGCTCCAGGAACCGAACAAGGGCAGCGCGGTCCTCGGCCGAGCCGATGCGCTGCTCCGGCATCTTGGTCCCCGGGGTGTAAGCCATCGGGCCGAGCTCGAACAGCTTCGAGACCGTCGCCGGCGTCCAGATGATGTCCAGCTTCTTAAGGGCAGCAGAGAAATTATAGCCGGGCAGCGTCGCGATTCTGCGACCGAAAACCCCGGCGAGAGTGGGCCCGGCGCGCGGCCCTTCGTCGGCCCGCAGCGTATGGCAAGCCACACAGGCACGAAACAACTCGGCACCCGGATCGCCGGCAAAGGCCGCAAGCGGATCCCCGGGCGCACCGGCGACAGCATCTCCAACCTGTTCGCCGCTCTGCGTGTTCCAGCGCCGGATCACCCGGTCGGTGCCACCGCTCAACAGCGTGCGGCTGTCGGGGAAGAAGGCGACCGACCATACCGGCAGGCCCGGGCCGACCAGGGTGCGCACAAGCACGCGCGACCTGCGCTCGATGATAGCAACGGAGCCACGGATGCTGGCGGCAGCAATCAGGCGACCATCGGGAGAAAGCGCAGCCGAGATGATCGGCGATGCGCCAGCCTGGATCTCGTCGCTGATCTTGCCGGCCGCGGAAAGGAGATAAATTTTTCCATCCGCGCCGGCGGTGATGATCTCGCCGTCGGGCGCGACCACAACTGTATTGAGCGGCGCAGGCAATGCTGTCGCGACAGCTGGAGCATCGCGAAGGAGAGGCCAGATCCGCAGCGTCGCATCGTATCCGGCTGTGATCAGCGCGGTGCCATCGGGGGAGAACGCAACGCCGTTGACCCCTTGAGTGTGACCTTCAAACACGCGCGGATTGCCAGTCCGCGCAAGCGGCCAAAGCCGCACCGTGTGGTCCCACGATGCGGAGGCGAGGCTCGCGCCATCGGGCGCGATGCCGAGTGCGGCCACCGGTGCATTATGACCCGCGAGCACGAGCGATGGCTCGCTCTCCCCTCGGTTCCAGACTGCGATACGGGCATCTTCCCCGCTCGAGACAATGCGACCATCGTTGAGGAAGCCGACAGCATTCACGGCGCCTTCGTGGAAACGCAGCACCCGCTCCGCCGCGTTTTTGTGTAGCGACCAGCGGATGACGGAGGTGTCGAAGCTGCCGGAGAGCGCTTGCGTGCCGTCTCGGGAGATCGCCAGGGCACGGACCGGACCGCCGTGCCCACGAAGCTGGGCATAGGCCAAGCCGGGGCTTGCACATAAGGCGATAAGCGAGAGCACCAGGGCGGCAATCCTCGTCCGCGAGCTCTCGGTCCCGGCACGCAGCGGCATGACGTACGCGTTCATACTCGAGAACACGAGCAATGTATCGCGTTGCTCATCGGTGTATAGGTTCGACATTACCGCGCGCATGGTGTTTTTATGATGTGATGAATGAGAAGACTATCGATCTCCGCGGGCTGAAATGTCCCCTCCCGGCGCTGCGGGCACGCAAGGCGCTCAGCGGCCTCAAGCCGGGCGACTTGTTGATCGCGGAATGCACGGATCCTCTGACCACCATCGACATCCCGAACCTGACGAATCAGACCGGTGACACGCTTGAATCGAGCTCGCGGGATGGCGACCTCCTCGTTTTTCGGATCAGAAAAAAATGAGGCAACGCGTTCGCAAAGTTGTGAACTGCTGCATTCAGCCGATCTCGTCGAGCGGCCATGCCAGGGCGAACCTATGGGGCTAAAACCTGAATTCGTTACGGTTGCGGCCCTCGGACACGTTAACGAACAGCTCATCGAGCGGCAGGCGGCGCTTGATTAATCCCTGCTCGAAGGAATGGGATACAAGCCGCTCGAAGTTTTTGCTGTTGCGCTGGGTCAATCCGTACTCCCAGGGATCCTTTCCGAGGATCGCTTCCTGCTCTTCCCAAGCCTCCCGATACCACGCCAGCGGCACGATGCGCGGGTTGGCCATCCGCTGCATGGCAGCCGCCTTCGATTGCTCGAGCGCCTTGTACAGGTTAATCGGCACCCAGGGGTGTCGATCAACGATCTCCTGCTTGATGCCGACCACATGCATGATCGGGAATATCCCGGTGTTGCGATAGAAGGCGATCTCCTCTTGCTTGTAGTTCGGGAAGAGGCGCCCGACGCGCTTGTCGCCCGCGGTAAGCGGCCTGATCAGGTCGGGCGAGAACAGCGCATCGATTTCGCCCGCCGCCAACATGTCCTCGAGCGATTTGTTGTCCGCGACCTGCGTGATATCGAGTCCAGGCGGCGGCGTGAAATCGACATCCTCATCGAGCTCGGTGAGCCAGTGAATGGATTTCGGCGCGACGCCATAATCGTGCTCCAGGATCCCCCGCATCCACACGCCAGCAGTGAACAGATAGCCCTTGGTGCCGGCGGTTCGGCCGACGAGATCGATGGGCTTTTGGATCCCCTTCGACGTATTGATGAAGATGAAGCCGTGCCGGAAGCGTCGGTGCGGGAAAACCGGGATCGCGCAGAACGGAAGATCGCGGTCGCGCGCTGCGATGTATCCTGAACCCGATACTTCGGCGACGTCGAATTCGCGGCCGCGCAGGAACCGCCAGTGCCGCGGCGAGGCAGCCATATCGGTGAGGACTGTGAGTTCGATGCCTTCGGGACGGACGATGCCTTCCTTCAGGGCACGCATGATCTCGTAATCGCCGCAGGCGAAGGTGAGCTCGAGTTTGCGGGACATCTGCCCTTTCCCCCTTTACATCGCGAGCACGATCTTGCCGAAGTGCTTGTTGGCGCGCATATGGGCCTGCGCCTCCACTGCCGCATCGAGAGGAAAGCGGCTGTCGATCGGCAGCGAGAGCTTGCCGGCAGTCACCGCCTCCCACAGATCGGCGCGCATGCGACGGTTGATGTCGCGCACTTCCTCCAGCGTGCGGGTACGGAAGGTGACCCCGATATAGTCGATCCGGCGGAGCGCATGCAGATCGAAATCGAACTCGGCCTTTGCGCCCGCAAGGCGGCCGACATTGACCATCCGGCCGAGGATCGCGACCGCTCGCATGCTTTGCGCCACCACCGGGCCCGACAGCATGTCGACGACGAGGTCCACCCCCTTCCCACCAGTCGCTCCCAAGACCGCGTCGGCGAAGCCGGCCTCGCGGGTGTCCAGGGCAAGATCGGCGCCGAATTCGGGAAGCCGCGTGCGGCGGGCGTCGTTCGTTGAAGTGCCGATCACCGGCTTGGCGCCTTTGAGCTTGGCAATCTGCAGGCCCATCAGACCCACGCCTGAGCTTGCGCCCTGAATCATCACGCTCTCTCCGGCAACGAGCCGCCCCGCCGTGAAGAGGGCATTGTGCAGCGTGATGAGGGAGACCGGCAGCGTCGCCGCGTGCTCGAAGCTCATTCCATCCGGCATCGGGTTCACGCGTCCCCAGTCGCTCACCGCATATTCCGCGTAACCGCCGGTGCCTGAACACATGACGCGGTCGCCGGGACGGTAACCCTTCACTTCGGCTCCGGTCTCCACAACTTCGCCCGCCCACTCGATGCCGACCGGCGCTCCTATCCCGCCATGGCTGCCGTGCGGGATGCCGCGTGCGGTTGCAAGATCGGCGCGGCTGAGCGCGGCGGCCCGCTCCTTGACCAACACTTCGTTCGGCTTGGGTCGCGGTTGCGGTATGTCGCGCAAGGCCAGGCCATTTTCAGTGGCAACACCCGCTCTCATCGCCTCGCTCTCAAGCTGATCGATCCACTTTTATTGATCCCTCATCGTCGGCCCGTTTCACCCGTTCTGAATGAGTTGCAATGGAAGCGCAAGGGCGAGAAGCCTCACGCATGCCACGCGCTTGCTCGCGCGCGACGACCCATGCTCAATGAAACGTCCGAAGTGTTCGGGTAGCTCGAGCGCGAGAAGAATGGAGGCACAGAGATGCAAACCACACGCCGCCTGGAAGAGCGCATTCAAGCCATCGAGGATCGGCTCGAGATCTACAATCTGATCGCCAGTCACCCGCCCAGCGCCGATACCGGCGGCAGCGAGCATATCTTGGCGAGCTGGGTGGAGGACGGCGTGTTCGACCGCGGCGAAAACCTCTCGAGCCCGCGCGGACGCGCCAGCATTGCTGAGCAGGTGCTGACCCCCGCGCATCAGGCTGCGATCGCCGGCGGACTGGCCCATTTCACCGGCCTGCCGCATGTCGCGATCTCCGGTGACAGCGCGGTGGTGACGTCCTATTTGCAGATCATCGTCCCGCAGATGCAGGGCGGCCCCGTCGAGGTGCCCAATCACGGCAGCTCCAAAGGCTTCCGGATTCACCGCATGACGGCGAACCGCTGGGATCTCGTCAGGACGCCACAGGGCTGGAAGATCAAGCACCGCACGCTGCGCCAGCTCGACGGATTGGAGCCCGCGCGCGCGATCCTGCGACAAGCGATCGCGCGGTAGTCAGGTTCCCGGCTTCAACACCCCCGCGATCCAGTCCCACATGGCGTGCACGCCGATGGTCACATTGTCGACCTGGCAATGGTGAAAGCCGCCTTCCTCCCGCGTGAAGACGCGGAACGTTTTCTCAGTGGAGCCGACCGCGTCGAAACATTTTTGCGCAATCGCAAGCGGTATCTGCTCGTCACCTTCGCCGTGCAGGAGCAGGAAGGGACAGCGCATCTTCTGCACGATGCCATCGAGGCGGAAGCCTTCGAGCTTCTTGAGCGCCGCGGCCTGGCTTGAAACCCCGAGCACCCACTGCAGGTGCTCCGGCGGCACGGACAGCGAGAGCACCTTGCCGGTCGCAAGCTCATCGAGCCGCTTGGCCCACACGGCGTGATAATCCCACTGCGCGCCCCAGGCGACACAACAGGCATAGCGCGGCTCGAGCGCGGCTGCGCGCGGGGCATAGTAGCCGCCCAGGCTCAGCGCCATCACGCCGATCCGCCTGGCGTCGAACTCGCCGCGCGAAGCGACATACTCGTAAACCGGCGTGGCATAGCGTTCGGTCTCGGCAATGAGCGGCAGGTTGCGAAAGCGCACGCTTTCGCCGTTCCCGGGCCCATCGACAATGAGGCAGCCGACGCCGCGCGCCGCGAGGTCGGGGATGCCATAGCCGTACTGCAGCTCCTTGGTCACATCGAAACCGTCAAAGAACACCATGCAAGGCGCAGGTCGCGTGCCGCCGTCCGCTGGATCGGGATGCACCAGCAGCGCAGGCAGGCTCGTATTCTCGTACGGCACCTCCACCGGCTCGATGCGCGGGCTGCGAATGGCGGCCGCGGCCTCCTTAAATATGTTGACCGACTTTGTGTAGACGGCTTGGCTCTGCTGCGCGCGCTGATGAATGAAACGCTCACCGGTCTGGTAGTAGCGCGATGCGCGCAGGAAGCAGGAAGCTGCGGTCCGGCGGTGGCCCCGCCTCTCCTCTTCACGTCCGCGCGCCTCGATCCTGTCGCCCATGCGGACCCATTCCGCGAACCAAGCCGTGTCGTCCCCGACATGATCCTCGAGCGCGCGCCCGACCCGATGAACCTCGTCGATCTCGATCCCGGTCCACGGAGCCGCGCCGAGGCAAATGAGCAATCCCATCGACCAGCGGTAATTGGAGGGAAAGTAGAGGAAGGCAGGGTCGTCTCTGCGTCCGATCATGTGCACACCGGCTTTTCGCGGAGAATGGTGACGCGCCGCCTGCTACGCCACGTTGTGGTCGTATGTGATCAGCAGCACGACAACTCCGTCTACTCCCTCATAGGGTCACAGAGGGCCAATCGGCGTCGCCTCACTGCGAGTTTTACCCAACGTCTTCCACACCCCATTGGCGGTTGCAACGACCCGATGACCGACTATGAGCTCGGCGCTCATGAAGATGAGCGAGCGCGTCCGGCGGACGACCCTGCACTTGGCTTCTACAAACTCGCCGATCCGAACGGCATCTATGAAATGCACGTCCAGTTGGACGGTCGCCTGCGGCTGGCGCTCGTTGGCATACCAACAGGTCATTCCCATGGAGCGGTCGGCGAACGTCATCAGCATGCCGCCCTGCACGATGCCGCGGCGGTTATGGTGCTTCGGCTCCGCCATGAACGCATAGAGATAGCTGTCGCCGGACGGCCGTCTCCAGAACGGACCGACCAGGCCAATGAAACCCTCGTCGCGGTAAGGCTCCCAGCCCGCGGCCGCGGGATCGAAGGCCACGGTTCTATCTGCAACGAGGGGCAAAGTGGCGGGCTGTTCAATTTTTGGCATCAGAGGAAATCGGTAACACTCCTATTCGATTAATCACTCGACGGGGCCTCATTCGATATCATGCCTGTCAGCCAGGTAGTCGATCATACGACGTCGTGGAGTTCTGTCAGGAGCGCACGGGCTTTTGCAACGTGCGCACGAGCGAGCCGTGCGGACGGGCCGCTCTCAAGGCTCCTTGGCGTCGATCAATACGAACGCGATACGGCACGGCTCGGTGCCGCGATTGACCCAGGCGTGATTGGTCCCTTGTTGGACCAATATATCGCCGGCCTTGAGGTGGATCTCCGAATCATCGAGCAGCATGTCGATCTCGCCGGCCATCACGATGGCATAGTCCACGGTGCGGGTACGGTGCATGGCGGGATGGCGCGGCGGCCTTCCCCGCTTGGGTGCCCCCTGACCAAGGCTCGCGTGCATGCTGGCGGGATCGAGGTTGCGCATCTCCGGGGTCTCGGGCGGAAAGTCCACGATGCGAAACGCGCTTCCGCCGGCGGGCGGCATGATGCCGATATCGACAGCCGCGCGATCGGCGGCGCCGGAAAGATCGGCGGGCGTCTGATCCGTCACCCAAATGAGTCGCGACACGGTTTGTGCGACCGCGCGCACCTTCTTATGCGGCGTGGCGGCATCAAAGAGCACAACCGCCTTGTCGCCCTTGTCCACGGTGGTAACAACGCGGCGAACATTTTCGCTCAGGGCCATTGCGGCTTTCCGATCATGTCTTGCGTTCAACCATCATGCGCCTGATCCCGGCAATCGCCTTGGCCGGGTTGAGATCCTTGGGGCATGCCTTTGCGCAATTCATGATGGTGTGGCAGCGGTAAAGCCGGAACGGATCTTCCAGATTGTCCAGGCGCTCGCCTGCTGCCTCGTCGCGGCTGTCCTCGATCCAGCGACTCGCCTGCAGAAGTGCAGCCGGGCCGAGAAAACGCTCGCTGTTCCACCAATAGCTGGGGCAGGCGGTCGAGCAGCACGCGCACAGGATGCATTCATAGAGGCCGTCAAGCTTCTGTCGATCCTGGTGGCTCTGTTTCCATTCCTCCGGCGGGGTGGGCGAGACGGTCTTCAGCCAGGGCTCGATGGAAGCGTGCTGGGCGTAGAAATTGCTCAGATCCGGGACGAGGTCCTTCACCACGGGCTGATGCGGCAGTGGATAGATCTTCACCTCGCCTTTGATCTCCGATGCCGCCTTGGTGCATGCGAGCGTGTTCGTGCCCCCGATGTTCATTGCGCAGGATCCGCACACGCCTTCGCGGCAGGACCGGCGGAAGGTCAGGGTCGGATCGATGTTGTTCTTGATCCAGATGAGCGCGTCCAGAATCATCGGCCCGCAATCGCCGCTATCGACGTAATACGTATCCAAGCGCGGGTTTCTCCCGTCGTCCGGATTCCAGCGATAGATGCGATATTCGCGGGCTTCGTGCGCGCCGGTCGGATAGGCCCAGGTCTTGCCCTCCGTGACCCGCGAGTTCTTCGGCAGCGTGAATTGCACCATGTCCGTTCGTCAGTAGACCCTCTGCTTCGGCTCGATGTAGGCGATTTCGTTCGTCAATGTATAGGTGTGCACCGGCCGATACTCGATCGTCACCTTGCCGCGCCCGTCGATCCAGGCCAGCGTGTGTTTCATCCAGTTCTTGTCATCGCGCTCGGGGAAATCTTCCCGCGCATGAGCGCCACGGCTCTCCCTGCGGTTCACCGCGGAGTCCATAGTCACTACCGCCTGGACGATCAGATTGTCGAACTCGAGGGTCTCGATCAGATCCGAATTCCAGATCAGCGAGCGATCCGTCACCTTGACGTCGCCTACCGCGACAAAGACATCCTCGATAAGCTTGTGGCCCTCCTCCAGCACGACGCCGGTGCGGAAGACGGCGCAATTGTTCTGCATCACCTTCTGCATTCGCAGCCGCAACTGAGCCGTCGGGGTCTTGCCGGACGCATGCCGGAACTTGTCGAGGCGAGAGAGAGCAAGATCGGCGGAATCGCTCGGTAGATCAGGGTGGCTCGTTCCCGGCTCGAGGATCTCGGCGCAGCGCGCCGCAGCCGCACGTCCGAACACCACAAGGTCGATGAGTGAATTCGAGCCGAGCCGATTGGCCCCATGCACCGAAACGCAGGCCGCCTCGCCGAGCGACATCAGGCCGGGCACGACGAAGTCGTCGGTGCCGTTCTTCTTGGTGAGCGCCTCGCCGCGATAGTTGGTGGGGATGCCGCCCATGTTGTAATGCACGGTAGGAACGATGGGGATGGGCTCCCTCGCAATATCGACCCCGGCGAAAATGCGCGCGAGCTCGGCGATCCCCGGCAGGCGCTCATGCAGCACGGCGGGATCGAGATGATCGAGGTGCAGGTAAATGTGATCCTTGAGCTTGCCCACGCCGCGGCCCTCGCGGATCTCGATGGTCATGGCGCGGGAAACCACGTCGCGGGAAGCGAGGTCCTTGGCCGAAGGCGCGTAGCGCTCCATGAAGCGCTCGCCTTCCGAGTTGACGAGATAGGCGCCCTCGCCGCGCGCGCCCTCCGTGATCAGGCAGCCGGCGCCGTAAATCCCGGTCGGATGGAACTGGACGAATTCCATGTCCTGCAGCGGCAGTCCGGCGCGGAGCACCATGCCGTTGCCGTCTCCCGTGCAGATGTGCGCCGACGTGCAGGAGAAATACGCCCGTCCATAGCCGCCGGTTGCGAGGATGGTCATATGCGCGCCGAAACGATGGATCGAGCCGTCATCCAGCTTGATGGCAACGACGCCGCGGCAGCGACCTTCGTCGTCCATGATCAGATCGATGGCGAAGAACTCGATGAAGAACTCAGCGGAATGCCGCAGCGCCTGCCCATACATGGTGTGGAGCATGGCATGACCGGTACGATCGGCGGCAGCGCAGGTGCGCTGCGCGATGCCCTTGCCGTAGTGCGTAGTCATACCGCCGAAGGGGCGCTGATAGATCTTTCCGTCGTCCCGCCGCGAGAACGGCAACCCCCAATGTTCGAGCTCGTAAACGGCCTCGGGCGCATTGCGGCAGAGGTATTCGATCGCGTCCTGGTCGCCGAGCCAGTCGGCCCCCTTGACCGTGTCGTACATGTGCCAGCGCCAGTCATCCTCGCCCATATTGCCGAGCGCGGCAGCAATGCCGCCCTGCGCCGATACGGTATGGGAGCGCGTCGGGAAAACCTTGGTGATGCAGGCAGTCTTCAGCCCTGCCTCACTGCAGCCCACGACGGCACGCAGCCCGGAGCCCCCCGCCCCGACCACCACCACGTCATAGCGATGATCCTCGATGGGATAAGCGCGCCCGTTGATCGCCGGCGCCTTGCCGTCGGATGAGCCGTTAGTGGCCACGGCTCGCTAGACCTTGAAGCTCAGCATGAGCAGGGCGAACACCGACGCAAGCGCCACCGCCACGACAAAGAAGGTGTTGGCCATCAGCAGCACCAGTTTGGCCCTCTGGTCCTGCACGTAATCCTCGATGATGACCTGCATGCCAATGCGCATGTGAGCAGTCACCGAGATGATGCACAACAACAGGATGACGGCGACGAGGGGCGAGCCCAGAATTTGGACCACTGCGGCATGATTGCGCCGAAGCAACGCGATCAGGATGAAAACGAAGGCGATGATCAGAGGCACATTGGCTACTGCGGTGAGACGCTGGTGCCAGAAATGGTCGGTACCCGAGTGGGCCGGTCCGAGGCCGCGCACCCGTGCAAGCGGCGTGCTCATTCTCCCTACAGCCATCAGCGCGGTCCTCCCACGAAGAGATAACCCACGACCCAGATGATAATCGTCAAGCTGATCGACCCCACCAGGGTGGCGATCGCCAGCCATTCGCGCTCGTACGGCCCAAACCCGCGTCCGGTATCCCAGATGAGATGGCGAATGCCGCCAAGCATATGGTGCAGCAGCGCCCAGGTATATCCGAACAGGATCAAGCGACCGAAGATCGAGTTGATGAACGAGCCCATCGCAGCGTAGGTATTCGGTCCGCTTGCCGCAGCGAGCAGCCACCAAGCGATCAGCAGGGTTCCGAAATAAAGGGCGGTGCCGGTGATGCGATGGGCTATCGACATCAACATCGTCAGCATCGGCTTGTAGATGAAAAGGTGTGGAGAGAGCGGTCGCTCGACCGGTGTCTTGACGTCTGTCATCCCGCAAAACCCCGTTCCCGCTGCCCGGCAAACCCTAACCGATCACCGCGATAAAGCGAACCCGCATCGACCCGAGCGCGGTTTCTCCACCCCTCTGCTTTCGCTTGTGACGAATATGGCTTACGCTTACGTAGCGGACAATAGGAAATTTGCGTAGTATTCCTTCGCGAAAAGCGAAAGTAAGCCATGCGCTTCGACCTGAGCGATCTGAGGTTGTTCCGCCATGTAGTGGAAGCGGGAAGCATCACCGCCGGGGCCGCCCGTGCCCATCTCGCGCTTGCCGCCGCCTCGACCCGAATCCGCAACATGGAGGAGGCGCTCGGCGCGGCGTTGCTTGTTCGCGGCCGCCAAGGTGTGACGCCCACGCAAGCCGGCCGCACCCTCTTGCAACACGCGCGGCTCATCCTGCAGCATGCAGAACGACTGCGCGAGGATCTCAGTGCATATGCGGGCGGGCTTGCGGGCCAGATCAGGATGCTTTCCAACACCAATGCGTTGACCGAGTTCCTGCCCGAGGCGCTTAGCTCCTTTCTGGCCGCCCATCGCAATGTCAGCGTGGATCTGGAGGAGCGGCTGAGCGACGAAATCGTCGGCATGGTTGCGGAAGGGGTGGCGGACCTCGGTATCGTCGCCGGCACCGTCGATGCGAGCGCGCTTGAAACCTACCCGTTCCGCAAGGACCGTTTTGTGCTCGTGGTGGCGCGCGATCATCCCCTCGCCGGGCGTTCCCAGGTCGCCTTCGCAGAAGTGCTGGACCATGATTTCGTAGGCCTGGACCGTGCGAGCGCGTTGCAGCGCTTCCTTGCGGCCAAGGCGGCACCGACTGGAAGGCCATTGCGGCTGCGCGTGCAATTGCGCAGCTTCGACGCGGTTTGCCGGCTGGTCGAGTGCGGGGTCGGAATAGGGATCGTGCCGGAGACCACAGCTCGGCGGGTGGCGCGGACCATGGCGACCAGCGCGGTCGAGTTGAGCGACGCGTGGGCGCCGCGCGAGCTGACGATCTGCATCCGCAGCTTTGCGGAACTGCCGCCCTACGCTCGCCAGCTGGTCGAGCACCTGCGCGCGCCGGTGTGATTCAGTCAAGCTTCAAACCGATCGATTTGATCAGCGGGGTCCAGCGCGCAATGTCCTGCTCCATGAACCGGCGGTACTTCTCCGGATTGGAACCAATGTCTGGCTCGAAGCCCGATTCGATAAGCATCTGCTGATACGCGCGGTCCGCGAGCGCAGCCTGTGTTGCCTGCGCGATCTGCTCGACGATCGCTTTGGATGTCCCGGATGGAGCAAACAGCCCGATCGACTGCTGCGACACCATGCCGGGAACCCCCGCTTCAACCGCAGTCGGGAGATCAGGTGCAGCGATGAGCCGCGCGGGACTGGTCACGGCGAGAATCCGCAGCTTGCCCGAGAGATGTAGCTCCAAAAGCGCTGCGGTGACGGCGGGAGTAACCATCGACACCTGCCCGCTCAGCGTGTCCGCGGTGGCGGGCCCCGACCCACGATAGGGAACCGCAACGATCTCGGCTCCGGTCAGAGACTTGAGCAATTCGCCGGTGAGATGATTGAGCGAGCCAACGCCCGCGTGCCCATAGGTCAGCTTCCCCGGGTGTGCTTTGGCGTAGTCTATGAATTCTTTCAGCGTGCTGGCCGGCACGGAAGGGTGGATCGCCAAAGCGAAAGGGGCCATCACGATGTTGGAGATCGGCTCCAGTTCCTTCATCGGATCGTAAAGCGGGTGGCTCTTGAGGGTCGCCTCCGTGATGTGGGTGCTCGAGCCACCGAGAAGGACCGTGTAGCCGTCTGGGCGGGCGCGTGCGACCGTAGCGGCACCCAACGAGCTGCCTCCGCCTCCCTGATTCTCGACCACGATGGTACCGAGCAGCGGTTTTATCCTCTCCGCCCATGGGCGGCCGACGGCGTCGTATCCCCCACCGGGCGGAAACGGAATCACGAGCCGGATCGGGCGGTCAGGATATCTGGACTGAGCGAATGCCAGGCGCGGCCCTGACGGCCATACGGACAGCGCCAGTCCGACGGTGAGAAACTCGCGTCGACGCATGCGCGGCCCAATGTGGCTGACGGTCACGAGGGCCGCTGCTCGCCGTTGACCTGAGCGCGATGCATGATTTCCTCCCCGTCTGCACAAACGGTTCTATTATCTCATTGCCATAATGAACAGGCGCGGAAATCGCAGCAGGACCTTACCGTCGAACCGCTTGCTGTAGTGTCGCGCGACCTCCGCCGTATATGCCGCGAGAAAGCCGTCGCGCAGAACTGGATCCAGGGTGGAGATGAACGGGCGCAGCGCCGATCCCTTGAACCATTCGACGACACCTTCCGGCCCCGGCATCACGTGGTTGTAGACCGTGTGCCACACGTCCACGTGGGAGCAAACCGGCTTGAGCAGATCGTAGTAGAACTCAGGGGGAGGCAAATCCTCACGCGCAGCCGATGCCATTTCCGGGTTGCTGGACCAGGGTCCCTTGCCTGCAACCTCCCGCATGAGCACTTGCGCGGGCTCGTTGGTGTTGTCCGGCATCTGCACCGCAAGCACGCTCCCTTGCGGCAGCGCATCCGCCAGTCGACGCAAGACTGCGGGGTGGTCCGCAACCCACTGGAACACTGCGTTGCCGAACAGCAGATCGGTAGGCTCCTCGGGGCGCCAAGTCGCGAGATCGGCTTGAGCAAATTTGCATTGCGGCAGCCGCTCGCGAGCCTGCCGCAGCATTTCCGGGGATGAGTCCAGTCCGACAATCTGGGCGTTGGGGTAACGCTCGAGTAGAAGCTCCGTCGAATTTCCGGGTCCGCAGCCGAGATCGATCACCAGGCGCGGGTGCGCGAGCGGCACCTGCGCGAGCAGGTCGCGCGAGGGGCGCGTGCGGTCATCTTCGAACCGCAGATATTGGCGGGCATCCCAGTCGGTCATGACTGCGCGACGACCAAGAACAGGTCCGTGTCGCCCGTCTCTTCCCCGCAGGCGGTGATCATGGCATGCACCTGCCCCCGATGATGCGTTTGATGATTGAAGAAATGCGTCACCAGCAGACTTCGAGGCTGTCGCAATTCCCTGTTCGCCGCCTGGCTGAACCAAACCTGGTCTTGGAGGAGCCAGTCCTCGCTCAAACCCTCCGCCCAGCTCGATATTCCCCGGTCGGCATCCGAGCGCGCACGCGAGAGCTCCGCGAAGTCGGCGACCAGCATCCGGCTTTCCTTGATGCCGACGTCCGGCTTGGGCCAGCCGTCGAAGCGCGACATCCAGATCTGGTCGCCCCAAAGCAAGTGGCAGAGTGTCCCGTGGATCGAGCCCCAGAAGGCGCCACGTTCCAGCCGGCGTGCGGTTTCAGGCAGGCGCTGTGCGGCAGCATAGATCCGCCGGTTCATCTCAGCGTTGTAAGCCGCCATGGTCCGGACAAAGGATGGGGTGACGAGAACGTCCGATGAAGTCTGCGGCGCTGCCATGCAACTCCCCAACCCGCTTCCTCCTCGATCGCGGCCGTCAGTGCGTTTCGCCGGGGCCCGCAGCTTCCCCTAATATCATCCTTTCCGCGCCGACAAAGACCGGATGACCAAGCGAAGTCGGTAAATTTCCCGATCCGGGTGGAACCGACGATCGTGGTCCAGCGCTAAGAACCAAGATTAGCGGACGGCGCTCCAGCCTGGCCTCTGAGGTGCCCGCCGGTCCGGACGGACCGAAGGGAATAGCCGCCCCTACGAATTGCTAACGCGTTTCAATCGAACGCGAGGCCCCGACCCTAGGCCCCAGACCGACAATGGTGTAGTGTTCTTGCGAAGAACCAAAAACAAACACCAAAGAGAATGGATCGACAGGAGGATCTCATGCCACGTGCGAATATCTCTCGGCGAAGCCTGCTCAAGACCACAGGCCTGGCGACCGCCGGTGTGCTTTCCGCTCCATATGTTCGGCACTCCTATGCCGCGGGCAAACTCGCCCTCGGCGTGTGGGATCACTGGGTCCCCGGCGCGAACAATACGCTGACCAGGCTGTGCAACGAGTGGGGGGAAAAGAACAAAGTCGAGGTGACGATCGACTATATCACGTCCCAGGGCGACAAGGATCTGCTGACCGCGAGCGCGGAGGCCCAGGCGCGAGCTGGTCATGACATCATGTCGCATCGCGCGTGGCAGATCCAAGTCCACCGCGCCGTGCTCGAGCCGCTCGACGACGTGGTCAACGCGCTGATCGCCAAGGCGGGCCCGATCAGTCCTGTCTCTGAATATCTCGCCAGGGCGGATGGCAAATGGTTCGGCCTTCCGACAACGGTGGGCAGCCAGGTCAAGCCATGCTGCTCCCGCCTCGATCTCTACAAGCAGCACTGCGGCATCGATCTGACTGCGATCTTTCCGCCAAATCCCAACCGCGATCCCAAGCTGGTCGACAGCTGGAATTGGGATCTCTACCTCAAGAGCGCGGAACAGCTGTTCAAGGCGGGTGTTCCGGTGGGTCTGCCCATGGGGCAGACCAGCGACGCCATCGACTCGACCGGCGCCATGTTCCGGGCGTTCGGCTCGGTGATGGTGGACGAGAAGGACAACATCAAGGTCGACTCCAATGAGACCCGCGCGGCGCTGGAATATTTCAAGAAGCTGATGCCGTTCAATCCGCCGGAGGTCTATGCCTGGGACGATGCCGGCAACAATCGTTGGCTTATCTCCGGCAAGGGGGCCGGCATCATGAACCCGCCGAGCGCCTGGGCGGTTGCCAAGCGCGACAACCCAAAGGTGGCGGAGCAGTGCTGGACCCATGACATGCCGCGTGGCCCCGCCGGGCGTTTCGTCGGCCAGCTCCCCTTCTTCTATGGCCTGTGGTCTTTCTCCCAGAACAAGCCCGCGGGGAAGGCCCTGCTGCAATTCCTCTCGGAGAAGGATCAATCGCGCCAGCTGGTGGAGGCCTCGGTCGGGTACGATCTGCCGTCGTTCAAGAGTTATTACGATTTCGAGACCTGGAAGACTGTCGAGCCTCCGCCCGGCACCGTCTACAATTACCCCCCACGCGGCGATGAGCAGCCCAGCATCACCGGATATCCGGCGCGACCCGATGTAGCGGCGCAGATCTACAACCAGTCGATCCACACCATTATGGTCGCCAAGGTCTGCCAGGGCAGCGAGCCGATCGACAAGGTGATCGCCTGGGCGAAAGGCGAGCTGGAGGGATTGTTGCGAGCCTGAGGCACGGCGATGGTCGATCTCGCTCGGCACTATCCGATCGGCCGCGGCGAGGCGTCCGGGCAAGGCGCGCGTGCTGGCGCGACACTGCAGCTCTGGCTGCGGCGCCGGAGCACCATTGCAGTATTGATGTGCCTGCCCCTGATCGTGATCGTGGCCGGGCTGATCGTCTATCCGGCCTTGTACTCGATCTACCTCTCCATGCTGAACAAAGCCCAGACCAGGTTCGTAGGCCTCGACAATTTCAGCTATCTGCTCAGGCGGGACACATTCTGGATGGTCGTGGAGCAGTCCGCGATCTTTGCGCTCAGCGCCGTGTTCTTCAAGGCGTTGATCGGTCTCGTCACGGCGCACCTCGTCAACAATCTGCCCAGCAAGGGGCAGCGCAAGTGGCGCGGCATGCTGCTCGTTCCATGGGTCATTCCGCTCGCACTCTCCACTCTCGGATGGTGGTGGTTGTTCGACCCCACCCACAGCGCATTCAACTGGCTCATCCAGGGAGTCGGCGGCAATGACATTCCGTGGCTGAGCAACCCCTACTGGGCGCGTTTCTCGGTCATTCTGGTGAACGTATGGTACGGGGCGCCCTTCTTCCTGATCATGTATCTTGCCGCGCTGAAATCCGTTCCCGAGCAGCTCTACGAAGCGGCGCAGATAGATGGCGCCAACGCATGGCAGCGATTCCGGCACATTACGCTGCCGATGATGCGCAACATCATCGCGATTACGGTTCTGTTCTCGCTGATCGTGACCTTTGCCAATTTCGACATCGTGCAGATCATGACGGCAGGCGGACCGCGCAACATGACGCATGTGTTTGCAACATACGCGTTCCTCCTCGGCATCCGCAGCGGCGATCTTCCGCTGGGAGCTGCGGTATCGCTGTTCATGCTGCCCATTCTCGCCGTCTCCGCCATGTTCATCCTGCGCGGCGTGCGCAAGCGCGGCAGAGAGATCGGATGACGGCACAGGCCATCGTTGCGGGGCAACCGCGTGCAGCCGCCGGCGCCAGCCTGCGCCGCAGTCGGCGCTGGGCGCTGATTGCGTCCTATTTCTTCCTCATCCTGTTTGCGATCTTCTTTCTCACGCCGCCCTATTACATGATCATCACTTCGCTGAAGAGCGATGCCGAGGTCGCGCATCTCGCCACAAACCCATGGATCATCTCCAATGGCGTCACGCTGGAACAGTATCGTCTCTTGTTCCAGGGCACCGACTTCCTGATCTATTTCAAGAATACGGTGATCGTCACGCTCTGCGTGGTCGCAATCACGATGGTCGTTAGCGTGCTCGCTGCATTCTCGCTTTCGCGCATGCGGTTCTGGGGATCGGGAATCCTCGCCACCGGAATCTTTCTGACCTATCTCGTGCCCGACACGCTGCTCTTCATTCCGCTGTTCCAGATCGTGCGCTGGCTGGGGCTCCTCAACTCCTATTGGAGTATGGTGCTGGTCTATCCCACCCTCACGGTTCCGTTCTGCACCTGGATCATGATCGGCTATTTCCAGTCCATTCCGAAGGAGCTCGATGAGGCGGCCCTGATCGATGGCGCCGGGCATCTGCAGATGCTGCTCAAGATCTTCATTCCGGTGGCGCTGCCGGGGATCATTGCGGCAACCATCTTTGCTTTCACGGTATCCTGGGCGGCCTTCGTCTATCCTATCGCATTTCTCTTTAGTGCCGATCAGCAGGTGCTCACGGTGGGAACGGTGACCAGCCTGATCAAGGCCGACGTTTACAAATGGGGCATGCTGATGGCCGGGGCGCTGGTGGCAGCCGCACCCCCGCTGATCGTGTACGCCTTTCTCATGGACTACTACATTGCCGGGCTGACCGCGGGCGCGACCAAAGGGTGAGGCGATGGCCGACGTGGCTTTGCACAACGTCAAGAAACGGTTCGACGAAGTCGATGCCGTACGCGGCGTGAGCCTGCAGATCCCGGACAAGGAGTTCGTGGTTCTGGTCGGGCCCTCCGGGTGCGGCAAGAGCACCACGTTGCGCATGATTGCCGGATTGGAGGAGGTCACGTCCGGCGACATCGTCATTGGCGGAGACGTCGTCAACGACGTGCCGCCCAAAGACCGCGATATTGCGATGGTGTTCCAGAACTATGCGCTCTATCCACACATGACCGTGTTCGAGAACATGTCATTCGGACTGAAGCTGCGGCGCATACCCAAGCCGGAGATCAAGGCACGGGTGGAAAAGGCAGCCAAGATCCTCGACATCACCGACCTTCTCGGGCGAAGGCCCAAGCAGCTCTCCGGAGGACAGCGGCAACGGGTAGCCATGGGACGCGCTATCGTACGCAACCCGAAGGTCTTCCTGTTCGACGAGCCGCTGAGCAATCTCGACGCCAAGCTGCGCGTGCAGATGCGCACCGAGATCAAGCGCGTGCACCAGCAGGTGAAGACCACAACTGTCTACGTCACTCACGACCAGGTCGAGGCCATGACGCTCGCCGATCGGGTGGTAGTGATGAATGACGGGCGTATCGATCAGGTGGGCACGCCGCATGAGCTCTATCACCGGCCCAAGACTCGATTCGTTGCGGGGTTCATCGGGTCGCCGGCGATGAACTTTCTGCCAACCCGGATTGAGCAGAATGGGGAGGCGCTCATCGTTCGGCTGTCGGAAGCGCTGGCATTTCCCATCCCGGCCACGCATACCCAACGTTACCGCGCGAGCGTGGGCAAGGACTTGGTCTTCGGGCTGCGTCCCGAGCACATCACCGAACCGCGCGGGGAAGCCCGCGATCCTCGCTGCGAATTCACCGTAACGCTTGATGTGGTAGAGCCCATGGGCATGGAGACGATGGTGTTCTACACCGTTAATGCGACCGAGATCTGCGCGCGGGTTGAGCCTTCTGCGGCTAGCGGCCCCGGACAGCCCATGCGGCTTTATGCCAACCTCAATCACATGCACCTGATTGACCCTGCGACAGACCTGGTGCTGTGACGCCGCTCTGCAACACGGGCAAACCGGCATGGGGGTGAGATCAGGCGAGTCCTTCGACTACATCGTAGTGGGCGCGGGCTCAGCCGGTTGCGTGCTTGCCGACCGCCTGACCGCTTGCGGTCGCTATCGCGTTCTCCTGTTGGAAGCCGGCGGGAAGGACCGCAATGTGTGGATTCACATCCCGCTCGGCTACGGGAAGCTTTTCTCCAACCCCAAGGTCAACTGGCTCTATACGACAGAGCCCGAGCCGGAGCTCAACAATCGCCGCATCATCCAGCCGCGCGGGAAAGTGCTGGGGGGATCGAGCTCGATCAACGGCCTGTTGTACATCCGCGGCCAACATGAAGACTTTGATCACTGGCGTCAGCTCGGCAATCCCGGCTGGAGCTTCGAGGACGTGCTGCCGTATTTCCGCCGCGCCGAGGACCAGGAGCGCGGCTCGGACCCGCTGCATGGCACAGGCGGGCCGCTCGCGGTCTCTGACGTGTGCGAACCGCATCCACTCTGTGAGGCCTTCATCGAGGCTGCCCAACAGGCGGGCTTCCCGCGCAATGATGATTTCAATGGACAGGCGCAGGAAGGCGCGGGGTATTTCCAGCTCACCGCCCGCAGGGGTCGCCGCTGCTCGACGGCCGTCGGTTACCTGCGCCGAGCACGCCGGCGGGCGAATCTCGCTGTCGTGCCCCATGCGCTGGCGCGGCGCCTCCTGTTCGATGGCCGTAGAGCCATCGGAATCGAGTATTCCCAAGGCGGGGCCACGCGTATCGCTCACGCCCGCAGCGAGATCGTACTCGCCGGCGGCGCATTCAATTCGCCGCAGCTGCTACAGCTCTCAGGCCTCGGGCCGGCGGACCTGCTCAAATCGCACGGGATCGAGGTCATCGCCGACATACCCGGGGTTGGGTCAGATCTGCAGGACCACCTGCAGGTCCGGATGCAGTATCGATGCACCGAGCCGATCACCATGAACGACGTGATCAACAGCTGGCGCCATCGCCTTGGAGCGGGGGTGCGGTATTGTCTCTTCAGAAAGGGACTGCTTGCAGTCGGCGCCGGTTACGCCGGCGGCTTCTTTCGCGCAAGCCCGCTCGCAGCAACGCCCGATGTGCAGGTGCATTTCATCATCTTCAGCGGCGATACTTCGGGCGCGCCGCTTCACCCCTTTCCCGGCTTTATTGCGTCGGTCTGTCAGTTGCGGCCCGAGAGTCGCGGTTCCGTTCGAATCAAGTCGGCAGATCCGCGCGTCGCTCCTGCCATCCAGCCGCGCTACCTTTCCGCGCAAAAGGACCGCGAGACCGTGGTGGCCGGAATGAAGCTGCTGCGCCGCATCATGAGTGAGCCGGCGATGCGCCGTTATATCGCCGAGGAGCGCCGCCCCGATCCGAGCTGCACCAGTGACGATGATCTCCTTGCCTTTGCCCGCGAGACCGGCACGACCGTCTTCCATCCGACCAGCACATGCCGGATGGGTTCGGATGGGACGGCAGTCGTAGACGAGCGCCTGCGGGTGCGCGGCATTGAGCGACTGCGGGTGGTCGATGGTTCCATCATGCCCAGTCTGGTTTCCGGCAACACCAATGCCGCCGTAGTGATGATCGGCGAAAAGGGAGCGGACATGATCCTGGAGGACGCGCGGGTGGGCGCGGCGCAATGCAGTCAAGCTAGCGGAAACTTGTCTACATCGGCCGCCGCGCGTCCGAAGGTCACGTCTGAGCGCGTAGGATTACAGATTGGGGCGTAACTCAGATGCCGAATTTGCATTTCGGCCAGCCGCATGCTTCGGTTCTCTCTACCAGGCCGGTGCCTGTGCGAACTTTCATACCGTAATTCTAACAGGAGGCGCCAATGAACCTTGGCGAAACTGAGCCGAGCGATTCCCATGGCGGCGAGGCAGCAACTGCTTCGCCTCCCGCCGCCGCCCCCCGGGTGACCTTCGATCGCCGCGAGCTCAATCGCATATTGGGTCTTTACGGACGTAAAGTCGCTGCGGGGGAATGGCGTGATTACGCTATCGATTTTTTGCGCGATCGAGCGGTTTTCTCCGTCTTCCGCCGCGCTTCGGAGGTGCCGATCTACCGTATAGAAAAAAATCCCAAGCTGGCCCGGCGGCAAGGCGCCTACACGATCGTGTCGGCGACCGGTCTGATCGTCCGCCGCGGACATGAGCTCGACCGCGTCCTGCGCGTCCTCGACAAGTCACTCAGCGTGGTGGCGGGTTAGCGCTGCCGGGCGGAGTGCAGGCACCGGTCCCGAGCGGCCGCTGCATCAATACGCTGTCGAGCCAGCGCCCGAATTTGTACCCCACATTATCGAACGTGCCTATCATCCGGAAACCCGCCGCGCGGTGCAGCTCGATCGAGGCAGCATTGGCGGAATCGCCGATAATGGCAATCATCTGGCGGTAGCCCCTTGCCTCCGACTGGTGGATGAGATTCGCAAGCAGGGCGCGACCGATTCCCTGCCGATGCGATCGTGGAGCAACATAGACCGAGTCTTCGACCGTCCAATTGTAGGCCGGTCGGGAACGGTACGGGCCGACATAGGCATACCCGGCAATTGTGCTGCCCAGTTCGGCAACCAGAAATGGATACCCACCGGAGTGCAGTGCCCGGTAGCGCCGGGTCATTTCGGTTTCGTCCGGAGGATCGAGCTCGAACGATGCCGTCCCGTGGCGCACGGCTGCGCTGTAGATCTCCGTGATCGCAGGCACGTGCCGCAAGTCGGCCGGACGAATAGAAGGCGTGGTGCTCATGATCGTATGACCCGCCCCTGTTGCCCATACGCGAACGCCCCGGCACAACGGCCGGGGCGTTCGGAAGAAAGTCGCCCTGAAGCGTCAGCGACGATCGCCGAGGAAGCGTAGCATGAACAGGAAGAGGTTGATGAAGTCGAGGTAGAGCGACAGCGCTCCCATCACCGCCTTGCGACCGACGATCGTCCCATCCTCCATCGGGTCATACATTTCCTTGATGCGTTGCGTATCCCAGGCGGTAAGCCCCGCAAAGATCAGCACACCGGCGGCTGAGATCACGAAGTCAAGGCCGGTGCTCTTGAGGAACATGTTGACCAGCATGGCGATGATCAGGCCAATCAGCCCCATCATCATGAACGAGCCGATGGGCGAGAGATCACGCTGGGTGGTGTAACCATAGACGCTCAGCGCGCCGAACGACGCCGCTGAGATAAAGAATACTCTCGTCACCGACGCGCCCGTATAGGCGAGAAACACGGACGAGAGCATGAGCCCGAGCAAGCCCGCGTAGACCATGAACAGCGTGAACGCTGTCGACGGCTGAAGAGTGTTGATGCGCCAGCTGATGAGAAACACCATCCCGAGCGTGCCGAGGAACAGCACGAGGACAGCGGGTCCGCTGAAGATCATCTGGCCGAAGGGAGTAAGCACCAGCCGTCCCGCCGTTTCCGTCACGGCCGCGTTGAAGGTGAGCCAGGAAACGATGCCCGTGAGTGCCACGCCCATGGCCATGTAGTTGTAGACGCGGATCATGTAGGCGCGCAGGCCCTCATCGATCGCGATTGCCCGGTCCGCACCGACGCCGCGCCTGGCAGCGGCATAGTTCGGGTCGAAATTCGACATGGGAATTCCCTCTCTCTCATTCCGGCCGTGCAGGCCGGCCAATGGCGCCGAGCGGCGAGCCGCCCGGCGGCCGACGCGCGGAATCTAATGCCAGATTTGTTCCAGCGCCAGATGCCCTAAGCGGGATTTGTTAATACCCGGTGTCGCAGTGCTGCCAAGGTTCCGCCATGACTTTTTGTCCATGTAAACAGCGGAGTATGGCGGTTCGGTGTCCCGAGCTTTGACCTGTAGCCGGGCCACCGGATTCAGAGATCGCGCAGCAGGGGTGCAGGTTTTTGTCCCAGCGCTCTCGCGGTGCCTAGAAGCCCAAGCACAATGACAAAGAGAACGGTCAATACACAAGACACCAAGGGCGGTCCCGGAAGCCACAGGAAGGGCAGGTGCATGAAGTGGCCAAGGATAAACGCAGCCGCGCCTGTGCCAGCCGCGAGCGCAAGCACCGCCGTGGCCGAGCCCAGGACTAGATATTCGACGGCATAAACCCAAACGAGGCGCATGCGCGTGGCGCCCAGGGTCTTGAGAATCACCGCCTCGTAGACGCGCCGCCGGTGCCCAGCGGCAAGCGCTCCGGCGAGAACGAGGATGGCGACAATTAACGTGAGGGCACTCGCTGCACGAATTCCCAGCACGAGATTGGTGACGGTAGCTCCGACCGCATCAAGCACGTCCCGCACCCGCATCGCGGCGATAGCTGGGAATGCGTTCCCGACGGCTTTGAGTAGCGTGAATTCCTCGTCGGTCGAATGACCGGGCGGATAGGTGAGCGTTGCGATCCGGGTGTGAGGAGCGCCGCGGAACGTCGATGGGGGAAACACCATGACAAAATTGATGCCGAGCGTTTCCCAATCGACCGTGCGCAGATTGGCAAGGGTGGCGACAACATTGCGGCCGAGCACGTTGACGGTGACCGTATCGCCGATCTTCAGACCAAGACCGTTGGCAATGCGTTGCTCGAACGAGACGAGCGGTGGGCCTTGATAGTCCGGGCCCCACCATTCTCCGGATACCAGGCGCGACCCCGCCGGCAGATTTTGCGCATAAGTGATGCCGCGGTCGCTCTGTAGCGCCCAAGCCGCCTCGGCAGTGGGCTTGAGCTGCTCAGCTGGCACGCCGTTGGTGGCCACGATCCGACCACGCAACATCGGAACCTCGTTGAGCGTCCCTCCGGGAGCATTCGCCCGCACGAACGCGTTGAATTCATCCGCATCCGCGGCAGGGATGTCGATGAAGTAGAAGCTTGGCGCCTTCTCCGGGAGCGCGGCAAGGAATTGGCGGCGCAGATTGGCATCAATCGACATGACCGTAACCAGCAGCGTGAGCCCCAATCCGAGCGAAAGCACCACGCTCGGCGTGAGCGCACCCGGCCGATGGATATTCGCGATGGCGAGACGAAGGACGGCCGAGCGCAGGCCCAGGATGCGCTGTGCAGTCAGCATGAGCAGTCTCGCGAGCGCATAGAGCAGCACGAACACTGCTGCTGCGGCGATGATGAAAATAGCGGCAACGCGACGGTCGTAGGCGAGCGCCAACGCAAGGGCCGCAAGGCTGGCGACGGAGAGCCCGGTTGCCAGAACGTAGGCGGTGCGAGGCCGTTGCCAATCGCTGCTGATCTCGCTGCGAAAAAGCGCCGATACCGGGACGTCATGCGCGCGTCCAAGCGGCCACAGGGCAAAAGTGATCGCGGTCAGAAGGCCGTAAAGAAACGCGAGCGCAAGATCACCCGCATGCAGCACCGGTTCAATTGGTAAAGGCAGGAGCGATGCGAAGCTCCACCCCACGATAAAAGGCAGTGCGGCCCCGATTCCCAGGCCTGGAATCGCTCCCAGCGCGGCGAACGCCAGGATTTGGATCAGATAGATCGCAAACACCCGCACGCCGCTAGCACCCAGGGATTTCAGTGTTGCAATGACCTCGCGCCGGCGGTCGAGATGCGCCTTGGTCGCGTTGGCGACCCCAACGCCGCCGATGAGGAGTGCCGAAAGTCCCACCAGGGTCAGATATTGCGTGAACCTCTCCAGGTTCTGCGCAAGGGCGGGGGAGGCATTGGCGCGTGATCGGATCTCCCAGCCGGCTTGCGGGAATTGCGCCTGGACTGCCGCCGTCACTGCCCGCAGGGGAGTCTCCGACTCCGTGACTCCTGGGAGCCGGAGATGATAATGCCAGCGCACCACGCTGCCGGGTCGCAGCAGTCCGGTTGCGCGCAACGCTATCTCGCTGATGAGAAGGCGCGGCCCGAACCCGATACCGCCCGCGAGCTTGTCGGGCTCGGACCTTAGCACTGCGCGTATGTCGATATTTATTGCTCCGACGCTGATGCGCCCACCGGGCGCGAGACCGAACCGGGCTAACAGGGCGGGATCGGCAGCCGCCCCGAATACCCCATCCTCGGGAGCAAGTACGTTGCGGAGCGGCTGATCCGGGTCGAGCAAAACGGTACCGTAGAGAGGATAAGAGGCATCTACGGCTTTGACCTCCACCAGCGCGGCGTCTCCATCCTGCGCGCGCGCCATGGCGCGCATCGTGGCCGCCCGAGAGACCTGCCCCTGCGTTGCCAAAAAATCCTGCTCGGCGGTGCTTGCCTCTCGCAAGCTCAGCAAAAATGCGAGATCGCCGCCCAAGATGCTTCTTCCCTCACGGGCGAACCCGTTGGCGAGCCCGGAAGCCACGGAATTCACGCCGGCGACCGCCATGACGCCGAGGGCGATGCAAGCGGTCAGCACATAAAATCCACGCAGGCCCCCGCGCATTTCGCGCAACGCGATCCGCAGCGCGAGCATGATGCCGCGAGTTGCAGGGGTTAACATACCGGAGTGAGCGATTGTGATGTCATGGTAAGCTCGAAATCTTGGAGCCCGGCTCGCGCTCGATGCGCCCTGAACGGAGCATGACGACACGGTCGCAGCGCACCGCGAGCGCCGCATCGTGGGTCACGAGCACAAGCGTCGTGCCGCGTCGCTGCTGGGTTGAGAAGAGAAGCCGAATGATTTCAGCCCCCGTGCTTTCGTCGAGATTGCCGGTCGGCTCGTCCGCAAGCAGGATGGCGGGATTTGGTGCGAGCGAGCGCGCTAGCGCGACCCGCTGCTGCTCGCCCCCGGAAAGCTGTGCGGGATAGTGCCGCAGCCGTTCGCCCAGGCCGACGGCGTCAAGCTCGCGCGCGGCACGCTCGTGCGCGTCGGCAACGCCGGCAAGCTCCAGCGGGATCGCGACGTTCTCCAGGGCCGTCATTGTTGGGATAAGATGAAAGGACTGAAACACAATTCCGATATGGCGCCCACGAAAGACGGCCAGCGCGTCCTCATCCAGCGGGCCCAAGTCCTGTCCCGCAACGATCACCTTTCCGCTGTCCGCCCGCTCCAAACCCGCAATCACCATGAGCAACGTCGATTTGCCCGACCCGGAGGGGCCGACCAAGCCGATCGCCTCGCCACGACCTATATGAAGATCCACGGCCTTGAGGATGTGAACGCGGCCCGCGCCTCGTCCGAGCGACAGGTCGACGCCGGTAAGCGCAATGGCAGGGTCTGACTGCTTCAACCCAGAGGAATCGTGCATGTCGGATGGCTGTGTGTCGCGTTGGCGTGAGGCGAAGTCCGCCCGCGCCTCATATTGGAATTGCGGTGTTGCAGTCCACCTTCCGGCACTGCTCGTTCTGCTCATCGGCTGCGCCGCGGCCAAAGCCCAATCCCCCGCGATAGCCGATCCTCCGGTGCGCATCGTCGCTCTCGGCGATTCCCTGACGGCTGGCCTGGGGCTGCCGGTGAACGCATCCTTCCCGGCAAAACTCGAAACGGCTCTCAGGCAGAAGGGGGTAGCAGTGGAGATCACGAACGCCGGTGTTTCCGGCGACACCGCCTCTGGAGGCCTTGCGCGTCTCGCCTGGTCGGTGCCGCAAGGGACCGACGCGGTCATCGTGGAGCTCGGTGCCAATGATATGCTGCGCGGCATGGACCCGAAGATCACGCGCACTGCGTTGGCAGAAATCGTGCGACGACTGAGCGAGCGACATATTGCGGTCCTCCTTGCCGGCATGCGGGTGGCGCCGAATCTCGGTACGGAATATGCCCGCCAATTCGAGAGCATATATTCCGACCTTGCAGCCAAGGACGGTGTCCTGGTTTATCCCTTTTTTCTCGACGGCGTTGCCGGCGACCCGAAGCTCAACCAGCCCGACGGGATCCATCCCACTGCGGCGGGCGTCGAAGAAATTGTCACGCGCATGTTGCCGCAGGTCGAAGAGCTCGTATCCCGTGTGCGGATGAAGCGGCCGATATGATGGCCTATATAAGGATCCGACGGCCTATATAATAACAGCCTATAATTAAGGTGAGCGCCGGCAGCGGAGCACAGAAATGCGGGCGCTCCCTGCAATTCATATGTCCCCTCCTGTCATGCCCCGACTCTTTACTGGTCTGGAAATTCCCTCGGATATCGCTCAGCACCTCGCTGCGCTTAGAGGTGGGCTGCCCGGCGCACGCTGGATCGATCCCGAAAACTACCATACGACATTGCGCTTCATCGGCGATGTCGACGACGTCATCGCCCATGAGGTTGCATCGCTACTCGGGCGGGTGCGTCGCCAGCCATTTGAATTGCGCGTCGAGGACCTCACGTCATTTGGTGGACGCAAACCGCGCGCAGTTGTGGCAACGCTCGGACCCGCACAGGGGCTCATGGAGCTGCAGGCCGAGCACGAACGCTTGATGCAACGGGTTGGCCTGGAGCCGGAAGGACGCAAATATATGCCGCATGTGACCCTGGCGCGACTGCGCGAAACATCGAGCCGGCAAGTGGCCGATTATCTCGCACTGCGCGCCCCGATTCGCTCGGCCCCCTTCATGGTGTCGCGGTTCGTGCTGTTCTCCTCGCGCAGCTCAAGCGGCGGCGGACCGTATGTGGTGGAAGCCGCCTATCCGCTCGCAGCTTAGTGTTCTCCAATCAGCAGCCGCGACTGCACGTCGAATATGGCAGTAGCGAATCCGTATCCGTCGGCAATCATCTCGCGCAGGAGCGAAAGCGGGGTGAGCCTTGGGGCAGTCACCTCTCCGACCACGCTGCCGAAATCGAAGCTCAGCTCCGCGTCGTACTTGCGCGCGAGCTGTTGCATGCGCTTGTTGTCCGCGAGACATGCCATGTGCAGAAATTTCAGTCCGCGGTTCCTGGCGGCAAGCAACGTGTACCCGAGCAGCGCGGAGCCCACTCCGTGACTTTGCCAGGACTTCTCAATCGAGAATGCGGCTTCGCCCTCGCGCCGGGCCGCCGGTCCTACGGGGCGCAGCTCGGCCACACCACGCAACGTTCCATCGACAATAAAGCCATGCATGATCGAATCAATGCTGAAGGCGAGGTCGGCGTAGTTTTTGAGGAACTGCTCGGAAACAGCTCCGCCGAATCGATTGCGCCTGCTGTCGAGATCGAGCCGCAGCAGATGATCGCGATAAAGCTCGGCTTCGGCGATCCACAGCTTTCGGATCAAGCCGCCACGAGGAAGCGGGTCTCGCATCAAAGTCCTCCTGGTCGCAGTTGCGAATCAACCCATTATATATTGCGTCGCAATATAAGCGCCGCAACAAAACATCGTGACCGCGACTAACTTGCTGACGGAGGCTCAGAAATGAATGACTGCCATGCGCTGCACGTGCCCATCTTTTGTGCATTGCACATCTGAAGCCCATGTCTGCGCGCAGCTTCTCTCCCGATGTGATGTCGTCCTCAATGTTCGCGCGTTACGCCCGCGATGTGCGCGCTCACAAGATTGCCAGCGACGCTGCTCAGGAGGCGGTCGTCGCGCAGTTGGCCGCACTTGAGAGCAAGCTCGCGCGGTCCCAGGCATCTCGGCGCTTTTCGCTGACCTCGCTGCTTGGAGGCCGGGCGGCACCAGCCCAGCCTATCAAGGGACTTTATCTGTTCGGCGACGTCGGGCGCGGCAAGACAATGCTGATGGACATGTTCTTTGCGGGTGTCCCTGTCGACCGCAAGCGACGCGTTCACTTTCATGAATTCATGGCAGAAATGCACGAGCGTATCCATGCGTTGCGCCTGAGGATGAAGGCAGGCGAAACCAGGCAGGGCGACCCCGTCCCGCGCGCCGCAGCGGGCATCGCCCGAGATGTTTCCCTTCT
The DNA here is from genome assembly GCA_036513475.1 of Xanthobacteraceae bacterium. Taxonomy (GTDB): domain Bacteria; phylum Pseudomonadota; class Alphaproteobacteria; order Rhizobiales; family Xanthobacteraceae; genus VAZQ01. The sequence continues at coordinate 31,087 of DATBYX010000281.1, forward strand.
GTGTTTCGACGAATTCCACGTCACCGACATAGCCGATGCCATGATTCTAGGCCGCCTCTTCAAGAGCCTGTTCGAGCTCGGTGTTGTCGTGGTAGCGACTTCGAATGTGCCGCCTCGCGAGCTTTACAAGGACGGGCTCAACCGCGCGCTCTTCGTGCCCTTCATCGACTTGATCGAAGAGCACATGACCTGCGTTAGGCTGGCTGCCCGCGCCGACTTCCGGTTGGAGAAGCTGGCAGGCAGAGCGACCTGGCATGTACCCGCGGATGCCGCGGCGGCCGCCGCACTGGATCAGGCCTGGCGAGATCTGACGACCGGACATGCCGGCGAACGGCGACAGCTGCACTTCATGGGACGCAAGCTTGTGGTACCTGTTGCGGCGATGGGCGTCGCGCGCTTTTCGTTCCGTGAGCTCTGCCAGCAGCCGCTGGCCGGCACGGACTATCTCAAGATTGCGCGGGAGTTTCATACGGTCCTCATCGACGGGATTCCAATCATGGACTATGCCCTTCGTAATGAGGCGAAGCGCTTCATCATTCTTGTCGATACGTTCTATGATAACGCGGTGAAGCTCGTGGCGTCCGCCGATGCGCAGCCCGCTGCGCTCTATCGAGCAACCGAAGGATTCGAGGCGCATGAGTTCAGACGCACCGCGTCGCGCCTGATCGAAATGCGCTCGCAGAGTTATCTGGCATTACCGCACGGCCGTGGCCATGCAGTCGCCGCCGATTCTACAGCGGGTCTTGTGGAAACGTGATTCTGAGCGAATACACCGAGTGCCGACGGAGCGGTCAGGGCCGAGATTACGGCTTGAACGAGAACCCCCAAAAAGGTTATGACGCCCTGCGCTCCTCCACGTTCTGACCCGAGGTTTTTTCGCACATGGCGCGCCCCAAGATTGCGTTGATCGGTGCCGGCCAGATTGGCGGCACGCTTGCTCATCTCATCGGCTTGAAGGAACTGGGCGACGTTGTCCTGTTCGACATTGCCGAAGGTATTCCCCAGGGAAAGGCGCTTGACCTCATCGAGTCTTCGCCTGTCGACGGCTTCGACGCGAACTTCCTCGGCACGAATTCCTACGATGCCATTGACGGCGCGACCGTCTGCATCGTTACCGCTGGAGTCCCGCGCAAGCCGGGTATGAGCCGCGACGATCTTCTGGGCATCAACCTCAAGGTGATGGAGCAGGTCGGCGCTGGAATCAAGAAATACGCGCCAAATGCGTTCGTGATCTGCATCACCAATCCGCTCGACGCCATGGTTTGGGCCCTGCAGAAGGCATGCGGTCTCCCGAAACCGATGGTCATCGGGATGGCAGGCGTGCTCGACGGCTCGCGCTTTCGCTACTTTCTTGCCGACGAATTCAACGTTTCCGTGGAGGATGTCACCGCCTTTGTGCTCGGCGGCCACGGCGACAGCATGGTGCCCTTGATCCGGTATTCAACCGTCGCCGGCATTCCCCTTCCCGACCTGGTGAAGATGAAGTGGACTTCGCAGGCGCGGCTTGATCAGATAGTTCAACGCACACGTGACGGCGGGGCCGAGATCGTCAATCTGCTCAAGAGCGGCTCGGCTTACTATGCGCCGGCAGCTTCCGCCATCAGCATGGTGGAGAGCTATCTCAAGGACAAGAAGCGGGTGCTTCCGTGCGCGGCCTACCTCAACGGCGAGTACGGCATCAAGGATCTTTATGTCGGCGTACCGGCAATAATCGGGTGCAAGGGCGTCGAGCGCATCGTCGAAATCCAGTTGAACGGTAGTGAACGCGCCATGTTCGACAAGTCAGCGGAGGCGGTGCAGACACTGGTGGACGCCTGCAAGAGGATCGCGCCGCATCTCGGCAAATGATGTACGGCCCGCGCCTGCGCTACGGGGGACAGGTCCCGCATGAACGTTCACGAATACCAGGCCAAAGCGGTGCTGCGCAGTTTTGCTGTACCGGTGCCGCAGGGTGATGCAGCTTTTTCTGTCGAGGACGCGCTGAAAGTTGCCGCTGAGCTCGGCGCGCAAACCTTGGTGGTCAAGGCGCAAATTCACGCCGGCGGACGCGGCAAGGCGGGCGGCGTCAAGTTGGTACATTCGCTCGGCGAGGTGGGCAAGGAGGCAGCGCGCCTGCTCGGCTCCATTCTCGTGACGCATCAGACCGGGCCTCAGGGAAAGCAAGTCAATCGGCTCTATATCGAGGAAGGCTCGACGATCCAGCGGGAGCTGTACCTCTCGCTCCTCGTCGATCGCGAAAGCTCACGTGTTGCCCTGGTGGGATCGGTGGCCGGCGGGATGGATATCGAGGAAGTCGCCCGCACCCAGCCAGCGAAAATCGTGACGTTCTCCATCGATCCCGCAACCGGGATCATGCCGCATCACGGCCGGCGCCTCGCTCAGTCATTGGGGCTGCGCGGCGATCTTGCCAAACAGACGGAAACGCTCGTTTCCAGGTTGTATGATGCTTTCACCGCCAAGGACATGAGCCTCCTGGAGATCAATCCTCTGGTCGTGACCGGTACCGATCAACTTATTTGCCTCGACGCCAAGATGGCGTTCGATGACAATGCGCTTTACCGCCATCCTGAGATTGCGGCGCTGCGCGACTTGTCCGAGGAGGATGCGAAGGAAGTCGAGGCGTCGAAATACGACCTCAACTATGTAGCGCTGGACGGCACCATCGGCTGCATGGTCAACGGTGCCGGTCTTGCCATGGCGACCATGGACATCATCAAGCTCTACGGCGAGGCGCCAGCCAACTTTCTCGATGTGGGGGGCGGCGCCACCCAGGAGAAGGTCGCGGCAGCGTTCAAAATCATCACTGCGGATCCCAAGGTAAAAGGGATTCTGGTCAACATCTTCGGCGGCATCATGCGGTGCGATGTCATCGCGGAAGGAGTGGTAGCGGCGGTAAGCGACGTCGGCTTGCGCGTGCCTCTGGTGGTGCGGCTCGAGGGCACGAACGTGGAGCGCGGCAAGGAGATTATCGCGACGTCCAATCTCAACGTCACCGCCGCGGACGATCTCGATGATGCCGCGCAAAAGATCGTCAATGCGGTCAGGGCGGCTGCTCAGAGCGGGGTTCGATGAAATCGAATCGCGTTCGCCCTGCAGGGCGGGCAAAAGCACGCCCCTCCTCGTCTCTTATCCATGTACGATCTCGCGCGCCGTGCCCGCGCGGCTCACATGCGGCCTGGTTGACGCGTGGGCAAAATCGCTTGGACACCGAGTGCTATCGCAGGCCTCGGAGCACGCGATTTTGCCCACCCTACGAACCTACGCAGCCATGCAGGCGGTGAGAGCGGATGTCCATCCTCATCAACAAGAACACCAGAGTGATTTGTCAGGGCTTCACCGGCAAGAACGGCACGTTCCATTCCGATCAGGCCATCGCTTACGGCACGCAAATGGTTGGCGGGACTTCGCCGGGAAAGGGCGGTATCACGCATCTCGGGCTGCCGGTCTTCGATACGGTTGCCGAGGCAAAGGCGAAGACGGATTGCGATGCCAGCGTGATCTATGTGCCGCCGGCTGGGGCTGCAGACGCCATTTGCGAAGCGATTGAGGCGCAGATTGCGCTCATTATCTGCATCACCGAGGGGATCCCGGTGCTGGACATGATAAGTGTCAAGCGCGCCCTGTCCGGATCGTCTTCGCGTCTCATCGGCCCGAACTGCCCAGGCGTGATGACGGCTGGGGAATGCAAGATCGGCATTATGCCGGGAAATATTTTCGCGCCGGGCAAGGTCGGGATCGTGTCGCGCTCCGGCACGCTCACCTATGAGGCAGTCTATCAAACCACGCGCGCCGGTCTCGGCCAGACCACTGCCGTGGGCATCGGTGGCGATCCGGTGAAGGGAACCGAATTTATTGAGATTCTGCAAATGTTCCTGGCCGACAAGACGACCGAGGCGATCATCATGATCGGCGAGATCGGCGGATCGGCGGAAGAGAATGCCGCGCAGTTTCTCGCCGACGAAGCGAGGCGCGGCCGCAAGAAACCGGTGGTGGGTTTCATTGCCGGCCGCACGGCGCCGCCAGGGCGACGCATGGGCCACGCCGGCGCAATCATCGCCGGCGGCAAGGGCGATGCCGAATCGAAAATCGCTGCAATGGAAGCTGCCGGAATCACGGTATCGCCGTCGCCCGCCCGACTCGGCAGCACACTGGCCGAGCGTCTGCGCGCCGGGGCGTAGCGGGCAAGAACCGCGCGAGATGCAAGGCCCTGCAGAAGGCAAATTCGAATTGTGAGAACGCAATTGTCGCATACATAATATACGCTGCGATGCGAAATTCGTGACCCGCCTTCTTCCGGGCACGGCAAATTTAAGGACGCTTTCATGTCGCGTCACGACGCCAACGCTGCCTTGGCCCGCACTTCGTTCCTTTATGGCGGCAATGCGGGATATGTCGAGGACCTCTATGCCCGGTTCGAGCAGGACCCTGACGAGGTCGATGTCCAATGGAGGGACTTCTTTCAGAGCCTCAAGGACGAGAAAGCAAGCGTGCTGCGCATCGCGCACGGCCCATCGTGGCAGCGGCAGGATTGGCCACAGCCCGCGCGCGGTGAGTTCCTCTCCGCCCTCGCCGGCGACTGGGACGAGGTTCGCAAGGCGGTAGGCGACAAAATCGCCGCCCGCGCCCAAACAGCCGGCGTCGAACTCTCCGCTCTCGCGGCTCAACAGGCTACCCGCGACTCGATCCGTGCCTTGATGTTGATTCGGGCCTACCGCGCCCGCGGCCATTTCCTTGCCGATCTCGATCCGCTCGGCCTCGAGCCGCAAAAAGACGAGCAGGATCTCGATCCGCGTTCCTACGGGTTCACCGACGCAGATCTCGACCGCACGATTTTTCTCGACCGCGTGCTTGGCCTTCAATTCGGAACGCTGCGTGAAATCCTGGTCATCCTTCGGCGCACCTATTGCCAGACGCTGGGCGTGGAATTCATGCACATCTCCAACCCCACGCAGAAGAGCTGGATGCAGGAGCGCATTGAGGGGCCCGACAAGGAGATCACGTTCACCCGCGAGGGCAAGCGTGCCATCCTGAACAAATTGATCGAAGCGGAAGGCTTCGAGAAATTCTGCGATCTCAAGTTCACGGGAACAAAACGTTTCGGCCTCGACGGCGCCGAGTCAATGATCCCTGCCCTCGAGCAAATCATCAAGCGCGGCGGGGCGCTCGGCGTTCAGGACATCGTCATTGGCATGGCGCATCGTGGACGGCTCAACGTATTGGCGCAGGTGTTGGGCAAGCCGCATCGGGCCATCTTTCATGAGTTCAAGGGTGGATCCTCTACGCCGAACGAAGTCGAGGGCTCGGGTGACGTGAAGTATCACTTGGGCGCGTCATCCAACCGGGAATTCGACGGCAACCACGTGCATCTCTCGGTCACCGCGAACCCCTCCCACCTCGAGATCGTGGATCCAGTGGTGCTGGGCAAAGTGCGCGCAAAGCAGGATCAGCTCGGCGCCACGCGCGAAGACCGCACGATGGTGATGCCGCTGTTGATCTCCGGGGATGCTGCGTTCGCCGGACAGGGTGTTGTCGCCGAGTGCTTCGGCCTTTCCGGATTGCGCGGTCATCGTACCGGCGGTTCGGTGCATTTCATCATCAACAATCAGATCGGGTTCACCACCTATCCCCGCTATTCCCGGTCCTCGCCCTATCCCTCCGATGTTGCCAAGATGATCGAGGCGCCGATCTTTCACGTCAATGGAGACGATCCGGAGGCGGTGGTGTTTGCAGCCAAGGTAGCAACCGAGTTCCGGCAGAAATTCCAGCATCCGGTCGTCATCGACATGTTCTGCTACCGGCGCTACGGGCACAACGAGGGTGACGAGCCGTCATTCACGCAGCCGCTGATGTACAAGGCCATCCGCAAGCATCCGCCCACCAGCGAGATCTACACCAAAAAGCTTTTGGCAGAGAACGTGATCTCCGAAGGCGAAGTGGAGAAAATGCGCGCGGATTGGCGCGCCAAGCTCGACGTCGAGCTGGAAGCCAGTCTTGGCTACAAGCCGAACAGCGCAGACTGGCTGGACGGACGTTGGGCCGATATCAAGGCGGCGCGCGATCCCGAAGATCCGCGCCGTGGGCAGACCGGAGCACCGTTGGACCTGCTTAAAACGATCGGCGAGAAGATCACGGCAATACCGAGCGGCTTCCATGCGCACCGCACCATCCAACGCTTTCTGGAAAACCGCCGCAGGGCGATCGACACCGGCCAGGGCATCGACTGGTCCACGGCCGAGGCGCTGGCATTCTGCTCGCTGCTGCTAGAGGGGCACCCGGTTCGTCTATCCGGTCAGGACACCGAGCGCGGCACGTTCTCGCAGCGCCACTCGGTGCTGGTCGACCAGGACAACGAAGACCGTTACATCCCGTTCAACAATCTAGGTGAAGACCAGGCACGCTTCGAAGTCATCAACTCGATGCTGTCGGAGGAAGCGGTTGTGGGCTTCGAATACGGCTACTCGTTGGCCGAGCCCGATGCGCTCACGCTGTGGGAGGCGCAATTCGGGGACTTCGCCAACGGCGCTCAGGTGGTCTTCGACCAGTTCGTGTCTTCGGGCGAGCGCAAGTGGCTGAGGATGTCGGGCCTCGTCTGTCTGCTCCCGCACGGCTACGAGGGGCAGGGACCGGAGCATTCCTCAGCGCGGCTCGAGCGCTTTTTGCAGATGTGCGCCGAGGACAATATGCAGATCGCAAACTGCACGACACCGGGGAATTATTTCCATATCTTGCGGCGGCAGCTCAAGCGCAACATCCGCAAGCCGCTTATCCTGATGACGCCGAAGTCGCTGTTGCGTCACAAGCGAGCGGTGTCGCGACTGGATGAGCTCGGTCCGAACACGACTTTCCACCGGCTCCTCTGGGACGACGCCCAGCTGTATGCGGACGAGAAGATCAAGCTCGCGGCTGATCCCAAGATTCGCCGAGTGGTGATGTGCTCAGGCAAGGTCTACTATGACCTTTATGAGGAGCGCGAGAAGCGCGGGATCGACGATGTCTACCTCCTGCGCCTCGAGCAGCTCTATCCGGTACCGCTGAAGGCTTTGGTGCAGGAGCTCGGCCGCTTTCCCAAGGCACAATTCGTCTGGTGCCAGGAGGAGCCGCGGAACATGGGAGCTTACTCGTTCCTGGAATCGTACCTGGAATGGGCTCTGCATCAGGTCGGCGCACAGAGTGAACGGACTATCTATGCCGGCCGACCTGCCTCCGCTGCGACGGCAACCGGTCAGATGTCGCAGCATCTCAAGCAGCTCCAGGGCCTTTTGGACGACGCACTCGGATGAGGCCAGGTGAGGATCCGCAACATGGCTGAAATCCGTGTTCCGACATTGGGCGAATCGGTTACCGAAGCCACGATCGGCAAATGGTTCAAGCAGGCCGGCGACGCGGTGATGCTGGACGAGCCGCTGGTGGAGCTCGAGACGGACAAGGTGACGGTTGAGGTGCCCGCGCCGGCTGCCGGTGTGCTCACGGAGATTGCCGCCAAAGGCGGGGAGACGGTGCCGGTCGGAGCGCTGCTTGGCCAGATCAAGGAACAGGCCGCAACTCCCGGAGCCGCCGCGGCGGCTCCGTCCCCGCGTACGGAACAGAAAACGGATGGTGCGGCGCGCGCCAAGACGCGAGAAGCAGACTCGCCTTCGCGCTCCGCTGTGAAGCCGCAACAGACAACGCCCGCATTAGGTGCTTTGCCAGTTCCCCCGTCGGTGCGCAAAATCGCCGCCGAAAGCGGGCTTGACCCGTCCACCCTGCAAGGGTCCGGCAAGGACGGACGCATCACCAAGGCGGACATGCTCGCCGCCATCGAGCGCGCCGCAGCCGCGCCGACGCCCATCCCTCACCCCTCTACCGGTGTTGCGATGCGGACACCCACCCCGCCCGACGACGCGGCGCGCGAAGAGCGAGTGCCGATGACGCGGCTGCGGCAGACCATCAGCCGCCGGCTAAAAGAGGCGCAGAACACCGCGGCCATGCTCACGACCTTCAACGAGGTCGATATGAGCACCGTGATGCACCTGCGCAATCAATACAAGGAGGTATTCGAGAAGAAGCACGGAGCCAAGCTGGGCTTCATGGGATTTTTCGTGCGCGCCTGCGTCCAGGCGCTCAAAGACATTCCTGCGGTGAATGCCGAGTTGGACGGCAGCGACATCATCTACAAGAACTACTATCACATCGGTGTTGCGGTGGGCACGGAGCGCGGACTGGTAGTTCCGGTCGTGCGCGATTGCGATCGGAAATCATTAGCCCAGATCGAGAATGACGTTGCCGCGTTCGGCCGCCGCGCGCGCGAGGGCGCGCTGAAGATCGAGGATCTGCAGGGCGGCACGTTCACCATCAGCAACGGCGGAGTCTACGGTTCCCTGATGTCGACGCCCATTCTCAATGTGCCGCAGTCCGGCATTCTGGGCATGCA
>DATBYX010000282.1:0-11130 GCA_036513475.1 Xanthobacteraceae bacterium
GACTATCGACGCAGATTGGGCTATTCCGAGAGGATACTTCGGTTAAGCTGGCGCACATTTATCATGCCTGTCAGCGCCATCGAGACATCCAGTTCCTTGGCGAGGATGTCGATCGCCTTGGCCACTCCTTCCTGCCCATAAGCGCCGAGCCCGTACACGTAGGATCGGCCGATCAGGCAGGAGCGAGCGCCGAGCGCCAAGGCGCGCAGCACGTCCTGGCCCGACCGGATACCGCCGTCGAACATCACCTCGATCTGAGAGCCGACCGCGTCGGCGATCTTTGGCAACGCCGAGATCGAGGACGGCGCTCCATCGAGCTGCCGCCCGCCGTGATTCGACACCACAAGCGCGCTGGCGCCTGTCTGCGCGGCAATCTTGGCGTCCTCGACATCCAGAATGCCCTTGAGAATAAGCTTGCCAGGCCACAGGCTGCGCACCCAATCGACATCCTTCCAGTTCAGCGCCGGGTCAAATTGACTGTTGGTCCACTGCGCCAGTGACGTCACGTTATCCATTCCGCGGACGTGGCCGGCAAGATTGCCGAACGTCTTGCGCTTGCCCTGCAAGATCGAGAGCGTCCAGCCCGGCTTGCTCGCGATGTTGATGAGATTGGCGAGCTTCATCACCGGCGGGACTGTCATACCATTGCGTATATCGCAGTGACGCTGGCCAAGTACCTGCAGATCGACCGTGAGGACGAGCGCGCTGCATTTGGCTGCGGCCGCCCGCTCGATAAGCGAACGAATGAAGCCACGGTCCTTCATCACATAGAGTTGGAACCAGAACGGCTTGCCGACGGCCTGCGCGACATCCTCAATCGAGCAGATCGACATGGTCGAGAGAATGAACGGAATTCCGGCTGCATGTGCGGCGCGGCAAGCGAGAATCTCGCCGTCTCCCCGCTGCATCCCGCAAAGCCCAATGGGAGCGAGCGCAATCGGAAGCCGCGCCGGCTCGCCAATGATCGTCGTGGCGAGATCGCGTTGCGATACGTCCACCAGTATGCGCTGGCGCAGCTTGATCCGATCGAGGTCCTCCCGATTGGAGCGCAATGTGGCCTGTGAATAGGCCCCCGCCTCAGCATAGTCGAAGAATGCGCGCGGTACCTTACGACGCGCAACCTGCCGCAGATCCTCGATGCAGGTCATCGTGCTCAGCGGCATTATTCCTCCCCATTTTATGGCGCCAGCTCTTTTTTCAACGGCATAGCCGTCGTCGATGCGCCGGGAACGCACTCTTCATTCAGCGCGTTATCGAAATGATCAACTCCATCAGGAGAACACCATGGGCATTCCGAACGAGAGCGTGACCCAAAATGAGATCGAGGAAAAGAGGCGCCAGGAAGCTCGCGAGGAATTTCGGGAGGAGCAGAGGCGCAAGGCAGAAAAGTCTCTGGACCGGGGACTCGAGGACAGTTTTCCCGCCTCGGATCCACCCAATGTAACTCAGCCGGCCACCTCGGTGCATGATAAGAAGCCGCGACGGTAAGGGGTCGTCGCAGCGCACGATCGAAACGGGAGCTGCTGGTCTAATCCGGCGGTTTCGTTTATCATCACTGCCAAAATATCCCCCCGGCTTGCCACATCCTCTTGATTGGAGGGTTCTTTTCGTTGAAAAGAACCGCGCGCACGGGGACAAGAGGAAAAGGTGCGGAAGTATTTTGGTACAGACGGCATACGTGGCCGGGCAAACGGCGTGATCACGCCGGAGCTAGCCCTTAAGGTCGGGCAGGCGGCGGGGCTTGTCTTCCGCCGTGGCGATCACCGCCACCGGGTGCTCATCGGCAAGGATACGAGGCTCTCCGGCTATATGATCGAGACTGCCCTGGTGGCGGGATTCACGTCGGTCGGCATGGATGTCCTCCTCACCGGCCCGATCCCTACCCCCGCGGTCGGGATGCTCACACGTTCGATGCGCGCCGACCTCGGTGTTATGATCTCGGCGTCGCATAATCCGTTCGCTGACAATGGAATCAAGCTTTTTGGCCCGGATGGTTTCAAGCTTTCAGACGAGGTCGAGCTTGAGATCGAGGGATTGATCGAGTCCGAGCTCATCAAAAGGCTGGCCAAGAGTGCGGATCTTGGACGTGCCAAGCGCATCGATGGCGTCCAGGATCGCTACATCGAATTCGCCAAGCGTACATTGCCCCGGAATCTCTCGCTCGGGGGGCTGCGCGTGGTGGTCGATTGCGCCAATGGCGCAGCCTATCGGGTGGCGCCGGAGGCGTTGCGCGAGCTCGACGCGGAGGTCATCGCCATAGGGGTGGAACCCGACGGCTTCAACATCAACCGCGAATGCGGATCCACCGAGCCGGCGGCCCTTTGCCTGAAGGTCAAGGAGATGCGGGCCGATATCGGTATTGCGCTCGATGGTGATGCCGACCGTGTCCTCATGGTCGATGAGCGTGGGCGCGTGATCGATGGGGATCAACTCCTCGCAGTGATCGCGCAGAGCTGGAAAGAGGAGGGACGGCTGTCCGTAAGCGGCATCGTCGCAACAGTGATGTCCAACCTTGGTCTCGAGCGTTATCTCGACAAGCTGGGAATTTCCCTCGCGCGTACTCCGGTCGGCGATCGCTACGTGCTCGACCACATGCGCACCCACGGTTACAATGTCGGCGGCGAATCCTCTGGCCATATTATCCTCTCCGACTACACCACGACCGGTGACGGCTTGTTGGCGGCGCTGCAGATCCTGGCCGTCGTGAAGAAGCAGGAGCAACCCGTGTCGCGGGTGTGCCACCGCTTTGATCCGCTGCCGCAGGTCTTGAAAAACGTGCGCTATAAGAGCGGTAAGCCGCTCGAAAATGCAGAAGTGCGATCTGCGATCGAGCACGCGGAAGCCAGGCTCAATACCCATGGTCGGCTGATCATCCGGCCCTCAGGGACAGAACCGGTGATTCGTGTCATGGGTGAGGGCGAAGACCGAGTCTTGGTCGAGGAGATCGTCGAAGGGATCGTCGATGCCCTCACGAACGCGGCGGCCGCTTGAGGCGCGCTCGCGGGCTTCGTCAGGTGCTTAGGGCACGGGCGCGCGGTCCAATGGATAGGCGCCCCGCCGAGCCTGCTTAGTTTGGAATAGCTGTAAATTCTCGCAAATCGGTTGCCACGCCTGTCGGGCTGTTTTAATGAACGGTTACATATGGGACCAACTCCTTCCGGATCGCCACACCATCCATGATCGTCTGTTCCTGCAACGTGCTCAGCGACCAGCAGGTGCGCGCGGCACTTTCCCGTGAGCAAATGCCTCGGAGCACGAGTCAGCTCTACGGATGTCTCGGTTGCAGTCCCCGGTGCGGACGCTGCGCGGGAACGCTTCGCCGCATGATGGACGAAGCGATGACCGGCACCGCAGTCATCGATAACCGCTTTTCAGGCTCCCCTTAGCGGTTTAATCATTATAGTGCTTGCGCGGCCCATTGAATGGGCCCTCCAACCCGTTGCAGCATAATCTTGGATCGATGGGGCTCAAATCATGCGAGGCGATGCCAGGGTCATCGAATATCTCAATCGGGGAGTGCGGCACGAATTGACCGCGATCAACCAATACTGGCTGCATTACCGGCTGCTGGACAACTGGGGCTACCGGGATCTGGCGAAGCAATGGCGCAAGGAATCGATGGAAGAGATGGAGCACGCGGACAAGCTGATCCAGCGCATTATCTTTCTTGACGGCTTCCCCAATTTGCAGGTGCTCGATCCACTCCATATCGGACAGAATGTGCGAGAGGTACTCGATTGCGATCTGGCGGCGGAAATGTCGGCGCGAGCGCTGTACGAAGAGGCGGCAACCCATTGCCATGGGGTCAAGGATTACGTCAGCCGTGACCTGTTTGAAGAGCTGATGCACGACGAGGAAGAGCACATTGATTTTCTCGAGACTCAGCTGGATCTCGTCGCCAAGCTGGGGCTTGAGCTTTATGCGCAGCACCACATCGGCAAGCTTCACGGCGAATAATGGGCCTCTCTATTGCACCGGCACCCGGGCGCTAAGGATGATGTCGTTCGACTGGACGTTATGGAAGGTTACTTGCGCCAATGGATTGAGGGGGATGATGGTCGGATAGAGGTTCAGAACCCTTCCACTCTGCGCATTGCCGACATTCAGGTATCGATAGGGCAGTTCCAGCGCGAAACTTGGTGTGACCTTGTAAGCCACACCCGCATGCAGTGCCCAGGCAAAATTGGTCTGCGCCACCGGTCCAGTCCGTTGAGCACGAAATGGCCAGTACCGTATCCCAGTCGAAGTGATGGTGATGCCGCACGTGTTCTTTCGCGGCGAATACAGCCGTGGCGTTCTCGCCCATTTGGAACATTACCGCGATCGTTCAAACTGCCCGCTTGGGCGCCGGTTTCAAGTTCTGAGGTCCGGCGATCTTGACCTCGGGGGACGCCCTCCTTAAGCCCGTGTGCGACAAGCCCTGCAAGTGGATATCGGGTTAAGCGTACCCTCGCTTGCAAGCGGCGCAAGTCCAGGCGGTCGAGCTCGCATCAACCGAACTCGGGGAAGGCACTATCGGGATGAATAGATCATGGCAATCGCCAAGCCCTTGATGCGACCAGCAGTCCCGCACTTCTCCTCCGGCCCTTGCGCCAAGCGTCCGGGATGGAGCCTTTCGGCGCTCACAGATGCGGCGCTCGGACGCTCGCACCGCTCGAAGGTCGGCAAAGCAAAGCTCAAGCGCGCGATTGAACTTACCCGCGAAGTGCTGGAAGTGCCGCCGGAGTATCGAATAGGTATCGTGCCTGCATCCGATACCGGCGCGGTCGAGATGGCGCTATGGTCCCTGCTCGGGCCGCGACCTGTAACGATGCTGGCTTGGGAGTCGTTCGGCGAGGGCTGGGTCAACGATATCGCCAAGGAGCTTAAGCTTGAGGCGGTCACCGTGCTCAAGGCCCCCTATGGCGAGCTTCCCGATCTGGCCAAGGTCGATCCGGCTTCCGACGTGGTCTTCACCTGGAATGGCACGACCTCGGGCGTGCGGGTGCCCAACTGTGATTGGATCGCCGTAGACCGCCAGGGTCTTTCCATCTGCGACGCCACCTCGGCCTGCTTCGCCCAGGCACTCGACTGGCGGAAGCTCGATGTGGTCACATTTTCATGGCAGAAGGTGCTCGGCGGGGAGGCCGCGCACGGCATGCTGATCTTGTCGCCGCGCGCGGTGGAGCGTTTGGAACGGCATGTTCCGCCCTGGCCCTTGCCGAAAGTGTTCAGACTGACGAAGGCGGGCAAGCTCAACCAGGGTATCTTCGAAGGCGAGACCATCAACACGCCATCCATGCTGTGTGTCGAGGACTATCTCGACGCGCTCAATTGGGCGAAATCGATCGGAGGTCTCAAGGCGCTCATTGCCCGTGCCGATGCCAACGCCAAGGTGATTGCCGATTGGGTGAAGTCCGCGCCGTGGATCGAGTTTCTCGCCAAGGACCCTGCGGTCCGCTCGAACACCTCCGTATGCCTGAAGGTCGTCGATCCCCACGTCACAAAGCTCTCGGCAGAGGCGCAGGCGGCTTTCGTCAAGGCGATCGCGGCGGCGCTGGAGAAGGAAGGCGTCGCCTACGATATCGATGCTCACCGCGACGCACCGGCAGGTTTGCGGATCTGGTGTGGCTCGACGGTCGAACGTGCCGATCTCCAGGCACTGACCACCTGGCTCGATTGGGCATTTGTCAACAGCAAAGATGCGCTCGCGCGGGCGGCCTGAGATTTCAGACGAATTGCCCGACTCAAAGCCGCCGTGCTAACCGCGGAGGATCGCAACGCATCGCGATCCTTGCCGCCAGTCCATCTGCTCGCGACCTGCGCCTCCATGATAACAACATGCACCAAGATTGAGGCCCCATATGGGATCAAATGTTCTCATCTCTGATGCACTCTCTCCCGCAGCGGTGCAGATATTCAAGGATCGTGGCATCGGGGTCGATTTTCAACCCAAGCTCGGCGCAGATAAGGAGAAGCTTGCGAATATGATCGCTGATTTCGACGGACTGGCGATTCGCTCGGCCACGAAGGTGAACTCGGCAGTGCTCGCCAAAGCCAAGAATCTCAAGGTGATCGGTCGGGCCGGTATTGGGGTCGATAACGTCGATGTTCCGGCTGCGACCGCCCGCGGCATCATTGTGATGAATACTCCCTTCGGCAATTCGATCACGACCGCGGAGCACGCGATCACGCTGATGCTGGCGCTTGCCCGCCAGATCCCGCAGGCCGATGCCTCCACCCAGGCCGGCAAGTGGGAGAAGAACCGGTTCATGGGGGTCGAGATTACCAGCAAGACGCTCGGGATCATCGGTTGTGGCAATATCGGCTCGATCGTGGCCAACCGTGCGATTGGCCTGAAGATGAAGGTGATCGCCTACGATCCCTTCCTTGCGCCCGAGCACGCGCAAGACCTTGGTGTCGAAAAGGTCCCCTTCGAGGAGCTCATTCACCGCGCCGATTTTATCACATTGCATACGCCGCTTACTGAGAAGACCAAGAACATTATTGATGGGAAGGCGCTCACCGCAATGAAGAAAGGGGTGCGCATCATCAATTGTGCTCGCGGCGGGCTGGTGGACGAAGTGGCGCTTCGCGCTGCTCTCGATCGCGGCCATGTCGCTGGCGTTGCCTTTGACGTGTTCACCGAAGAGCCCGCCACAGAGAACGTGCTGTTCGGGCATCCCAATGTGGTGTGCACGCCGCACCTCGGTGCCGCGACCACCGAGGCGCAGGAGAATGTCGCCTTACAGATCGCAGAGCAGATGTCGGACTATCTTTTACGTGGCGCGATCTCGAATGCGGTGAATTTTCCTTCCATCAGCGCCGAAGAGGCGCCGCGGCTGCGACCCTTCATAGCGCTTGCGGAAAAGCTCGGCTCTTTTGCCGGCCAATTGACCGAGACCGGGATTAAGACTGTCCGGCTCTCATATGAAGGAGTCGTGGCGGGCATGAACACCAAGGCGCTCACCTCCGCCGCCGTTGCAGGGCTGCTGCGGCCCATGCTGCAGGAGGTCAATGTTGTGTCCGCGCCCGGCATTGCCAAGGAGCGCGGGATCGTGGTCGAGGAGACAACGCGCGCGGTTGCGCACGATTACGAAAGCCTGATCACCGTAGATGTTGTCACGGAGCGCCAGTCGCGGTTCGTGTCGGGTACCGTCTTTGCCGACGGCCGGCCCCGGATCGTCAATATCAAAGGAATCCGCATGGATGCGGGCTTCGGCCCATCGATGATCTACATCACCAATCTGGACAAGCCGGGATTCATTGGGCGCTTTTCTTCCATACTGGGCGATGCCGGTATCAATATTGCTACCTTTCATGTCGGTCGCGATGTCCCGGGGGGCAACGCAGTAGCATTGATCGAGATCGATGGTGAGCTGCCATCGCATGTGCTCGCGGCGGTTCGGGCGCTGCCGCAGGTGCAGCAGGCCAGGTCCCTGAAGTTTTGAGGGAAGCCGATGGCGAAATCGAGCTGCCTCTGGCCGAACGGGAAGCGCATCGCAGTTGTGTTCAACGTGTGCCTGGAGGCTTGGTCTGACGGCAAGGCGCCCGGGATCAGCCCGATGGGCAACCCGCTTCCGCCCGGGGTGCTCGACACCATGGCGATTTCCTGGGCGGCTTATGGGGTGAGGACGGGCATCTATCGTTTGCTCAGCGCTTTCGCGCGGCATGGCGCAAAAGCCAGCGTCATGACCAACGCGATCATTGCGGAACGCGCCCCCGACACGGTTAAAGCGGTGGCGCAGGCTGGACATGAAGTGCTCTCCCATTCTTACGCGATGGACGTAATCCCGGCGCTCCTCTCGGACGAGGAGGAGCGGAAGAACATCGAACGCTGCACGCAACTTCTCGAGCGGGCCGCAGGGCAAGAAATTCGGGGCTGGCTGAGCCCGCGCGGTACGTCAAAGAAGACGACCCCAAAGCTCCTGGCGCAGGCGGGTTACCGCTGGTACGGCGATGTGTTCGATTCGGATCTGCCCTATGTGCAAAGCTTCGATGGAAAGCAAATCGTCGCTATCCCGCTTTCTTATGACGTCAACGACATGCCATCGATGAAATATGGCAATCCCCCAGCCTCGATGCTGGAGGTGTTCAAGGAGGCGGTCGAGATTGCGCGGACTGGAAATGACGAGCTGCGGATCATCGATGTAACGGGTCACGCGCACATCTGCGGGCACCCCCGCGGCGCCCACTATTACGAGAAGATCATCGAGCAGGCAGTATCCGCGAGCGACCTCTGGGTCGGAACGCGCGCTCAGATCGCCGATCACGTGCTCGCCGAATGGGCGTGACGAGGCAGTCCGGTCGCCATGGCGCAGGTCGGCCGCAGCATTCCGCGCATCGAAGCGCGCCCCAAGGTGACGGGGGGTGCGGAGTATACGCAGCATCTGCGTCTTCCCGGCATGCTGCACGGGAAAATTTTTCGCAGCACCATTGCCCACGGCCGGATCAGGAACATTGACGCGCGCGCCGCACGGAGAATAAGCGGGGTGCACTGCGTCATCACCATCGAAGACATTCTCAAGCTTATTCCAGATCCATATTACGGCCCCGCCTTTCACGATCAGCCGATTCTTGCGCACGAGAAGGTGCGTCACATCGGAGAACCGGTCGCCGTCGTGCTCGCCGACGATATCCACGTGGCGGAGCAAGCTCTTGCGCTCATATCTGCGGAGTATGACGATCTTCCCGCCGTATTCGATGAAACGGCGGCGATGAGCTCGGCGGTCCTTGTCCACGATAAGCTCAAGCCGGCAGCGACATTCGCCGATCTCAAGCATCTTGCTGACCGCACCGGTACCAATGTTGCCCTTGATTTTCGGTTGCGCCGAGGCGACGTCGAGGCTGCATTCCGCAACGCCGATCACGTCTTCGAGCATAGCTTTCACAGCCCCCCTACACAGCAGGCTGCATTCGAACCGTTCATTTCGATCGCCGATCCCGGTGACGGCGTCATCACCATCTACACGGCCAGCCAGATGCCCTCGTTCGTGCGGCTGGAGATTGCGCGCTTGCTCGGTTGGCCGGAAAACAGGGTGCGGGTATGCGTGCCGCTGCTCGGCGGCGGCTTCGGAGCCAAGACCTACATCAAGCTCGAAGCCCTGGTAGCGGCGCTTGCATTGCTCGTGCACCGACCTGTGAAAATCGCGGCGACGATGGACGAGCAGTTTTTCATCGTCACCAATCATCCCGCCTCGGTCCGGATCAAGAGCGGTGTCTCCAAGGCCGGCCACATCACCGCGCGTGAATGCGAGGTTCTCTGGAACGGGGGCGCCTACGCCGACATCGGCCCGCGCATCTGCCAGAAATCGGGATTTACCGCGCCCGGACCCTACGACATTGAGAATGTGAAGATCGATTCCTACGAGATCTACACCAATCAGGTCCCCGCCGGCGCGATGCGCGGCTTCGGCATTCCGCAACTGGCATGGGCCTACGAGAGCCACACCGATATCGTGGCGCGCGAGCTCGGGATCGACCCTCTGGAATTCAGGCGACGCAATGTCATTCGCGAGGGCCTCCCGCACGCGACCGGCACTCTTTTGCGCGATGCGGCCATTGAGCAGGTGCTCGAGGTGCTTGCGCAACGGATGAACTGGGGCGAATCCTTCGATCGGGGCAATGATGTGATGCGTCGAGGTCGAGGTCTGGCGCTCGGCATAAAGGCCGTCATCGCACCCACGGCCTCGGTTGCCCTGGTCAATATCAATGCAGACGGCAGCATCATCGTCTCGACCAGCACCGTCGACATGGGACAAGGGTCCGACACCGTCATGGCGCAAATCGCCGCCGACGTGCTCGACGTCGCAGCTGAATCGGTCAGGGTTCTGCATCCCAACACGGACGTCACGCCCTTCGACGTTGGCACGCTGGGCTCGCGCTCCACTTTTCATATGGGCCACGCGGTCCGGTTGGCGGCACAGGATGCCCATGCCAAGCTAACGGCGCTTGCGCTCGAAGCGGGGCTCCCCGCCGAAACCAACTACGCGGCAGCCGAAGTCTTCAAGCGGCGTTACGGCATGCAAGCGGGAACTATCGTCGGCAGCGCCGTTTATGTGCCGACGTATCAGTCCCCGCACAAGAACACCGGGATGTCCGAGAACGTCACCCCGTTTTGGATGATTGGAGGCACCGGTGCCGAGGTCGAGGTCGACACTGAGACTGGCCACGTCCGCATCCTAAGGCTGGTCAGCGTGGCGGACTGCGGCACCCCTATCAACCCGGAAATCGCCCATGGCCAGCTCTCGGGCGGCGCCATCATGGCGCTCGGAGCCACCCTATCCGAGTGCATGCAATTGGACGGTGGCCAAGTGCTCAATGCATCATTGGCCGACTATGGGCTGCCGGGGATGCGCGACATTCCCCCGATGCACAACGAGTTGGTTGCTGCGACGCAGGAAAATGGACCCTACGGTGCGAAGGGGCTCGGCGAGAGCGGCAGCTTTTCCGTCTCGCCGGCAGTGGCGAATGCAATCCATGACGCGGTCGGAGTGCGTCTCATGCAGCTTCCGCTGACCCCCGAATCGGTGCTCCGGGCTCTGCGCGCGAAGGCACGGCAGCCACTTCAACAATAGCGAGCGACAGCCACTTCCCGTACTCAGTGCAATAGTACCGCCGCGGCTCGCGCACAGCGTGCGCCCTCATGTGCCTCCTCCGAGCGCGAAACAGAATACGGTGTTCGGAGCATGGTGGGAGGACGGCGGCGGGGCGCATAAGTGATTGCGACCGTCCGGATTGTTGCGGTTGATTTCAACCTTCTGCCATGGGACGGGTATGTATCTCTGATCTTCCCGCCGGAGTGCCCACCACTGGCCGTCCTGATACTTGACCTGGGTCGGATAGCAGTCGGCCTTGTTGCAGCACGACTTGCTGGGTTGGTCCGGCATGAACCAGGTGGAATAGAACTTCTCATGCAGCTCCATATCCTGCGGGGGATGATGACGTTCCTGCGCGATGCTATTGCCAGGAACGACGAGTGCAGTGATTGCCAGGCCGGATACCGCGACCAGGAATGCAACTGAAATGCGGGCGAGATTAAACATCTCCAGCCTCCATGCTGCAGTCGATGACGCATGGTAATGAACGCAGCTCTTGGACCAATGCGCAGCTAAGCAACAAACGTGCCAATACTTGGTACAGAGACGGGCA
>DATBYX010000283.1:0-7753 GCA_036513475.1 Xanthobacteraceae bacterium
GTTGTGAGCGGCGGAGGATTGTTGTCCCGCGGCGGAGGGAATGCCCGGCGAGGTCGCCGGATGAGCTTCGTCGTTCAGAGAGAGGATGACCTTGGGGAGCTTCTTTTTGTTCATGCCGATGCCACTCGCCTCGTCACGAACTCAGTACCCAGTATAACCTCGATCTCTCCTGCGATTGCTGCGATATCGAGCGCCGCCGGTCCACGGCGATCAACGAGCGTCGGAGTAGCCCCCCACAGTGCCGCTTCCGCATAGATGATGCGATTCCTCATCTCGCTGTTGAGAACCGGAAATCCGGCTTCACCGAGCTCAGTACGAATGTGCTTGCCAATGACCGAATCGCGCGTGGTCTGAGTGAGCAAGCAGCGAAAATTCGGCCGTCCATTCCGAGCGCTGCTGCCAAGCATGTTGAGCGTGTCGAGCATGCGATCGACATCGAAAGGGGAGGGTTTGACCGGGACGATGACGAAATCGCTCGTTCCGACACAGGCCAGCGTGGCGTCCGAGCGGAACCCCGGGGTATCGATAATGATTAACCCGAATTCTGCGCAGAGCCGATGGGCCGTGCTGCGGACGTCGGGGGTCGCGTCCTCAATGACGGGTACGCCGCCGAGGGCCCGCTCGCGCGCCGCAAGCCGCGCAACCGAGCGCTGTGGATCGGCATCTATAATGGCAACTCGCCGCCCATGCAGGTGCCAGTGCACGGCGAGGCAGCTTGCAAGCGTACTTTTGCCGCTGCCGCCCTTCATCGTTGCGATGGTGATGATCGAAGTCGTCACCTTCAGTATCCCTGGGCCGGACTGGTCTTGGGAACGCGACGAATCAATCCACCGGCATATTAGCCGTTAATCCAGCGGCTGACTATAATTACTGCGCCGACGACGCGCCGATCACGTCTCTCATTCGAGTGCTACAGATCAGTGAGTCTGAAGAGGGGTTTGGATCAGAGGATTTCAAAATCCGGATCGGTTCTAATAGCCCGCTTCAGGAAGACGCCCTTCCGTTACTCAAGGAGGCGTGCTGGTTGCGGCCCCGTTGGTCATGCCCGGCTGCTGGGCCGGCTTGCTTGAACCACCATTAGGGAGTGGTGTGTCCGGAGCTGGCGGGCGCGCTGCTCCGGCAATCCGCGATAAGATAGCCTCTATGTCCGAGAGGCTCAGCGATTGTGGATATGAAAAATGTTGCGATGCCGCTCCCTGATTGGAGGGGGGATTTTCGGATGGACGGAGAAGGCCCTCAGCCGGCGCTTTCCCCGAAGAGGCTGCAGGACTTGTTGCCACCGGCCGCTCCTTCGGCGCAGTATCCGGATCTCCAGTCGGTGCGCTCTGCGGCGGCGTTGCCTCCGCGTTGCCCAGAATGACCGGTAATCCGTCCCTGCCGGTGCCGATAACGACAATTTTCGAGTTGGACGACTGCGCAAGTTGAAGTGTGGCCTCGATGCCCCGCCACTGCAGGTAGGAGTCGGAGATCCCCTGGCTGACGATCTGTTGAAACTCGTGTATGCCTTCCGCCTCGACCTTCTTTCGCTCGGACTCCCTTATCTCGCGTGCAACACGGAATTTGTACTCTTCTGAAATGTAATACTGCTCGATTTTCCGATTGATTGCACTGACTACGGCAGGCGGCAATTCAATCCCCAGAATGAGGGTGTCGATGAGGTTAAGCATCGCGTAGAGCGGAATGCGATAAGGATCGCCTCCCTCGCTTTCCGGACGCTCCATCATCTTCTCGCCCAGCATGGCCTCCGCACGCCGGCGAATCTTGTCCTGAATTTCAGCTCGTTTTGTCGAGTAGACATCCTCGGCAGTGTATTCTGCGATGACTTCACGCATTCGATTGCCGATTTCAGGGCTTACCAGCGCCTGTACGTAGCCCGGTCCGATCGATTGATGGAGCTGGGGGATGGACTCACGCTTGAGCCGATAGCGGATGTTGATGGATGCGCTCAGGCTGATCCCGTCTCGGGAAATCGCATTGTAGGTCTCTGTCGCTGATTGCAGCCTTAGATCGTAGAGGAATAGTTTGTTCCAGGGCAGGATGAAGCGCATGCCTTCATCCTTCAGCTGGCGCGGATCAAGTACGGTACCGCCGCCGAAGCGCTTCCACAGCACACCGACGAAACCACTCGGAACTGTTACCAGCACGTAGGGAGCAAGCACTACCCCGATAAGCGTGGCAACCATCAGATAGATCACGGCGATAGGAAGATGGCGCTCGACGAAACGCGACCACGCGTAGCGCGTTCGGCCCACTGGGGGCTTGCCATCCATGGAGACGAGGTACGCTTTCATCAGCCTGTCCCTACCGATGCTTCCTCGACGAAACGACCTTCATCCATCCGCAGCCTGCGAGCAGGAAGATCCATCTCATCCAGGTAACGGTCATCATGGGTTATAGCTACCACAGTCACGCCCGCCCGATGTAAAGTCGGCAACAGATCGTAATAGAACCTGCGTCGAAATTCCGGATCCTGGTCAGCAGCCCATTCATCCAGCAATAAAATCGGCCGCTTCTCCAGCAGAGCTATGATAAGCGCGAGGCGCTTACGCTGGCCTGTTGACAGGTCGATCGTATCGAATTCGCCATTCACGAGGTGAGTCTTGTCGAGCAACCGAAATTGCGCCAGCAGCCGATCCACCTCAATGGGGTCGGGATCGCGGATCCCGTAGAGCCGTTGAAAAAGGTGGTAATCTACGAAGATCGCGGAGATCAGCTGCCGGTAGGCTTCGCGGGTCCTGTCAGTGACGAGTATTCCGTCCAGAGTGATTTCACCGGAATCGGGTTTATACAGGCTCGCGAGGAGTTTGAGAAATGTCGATTTTCCGGAACCATTGCCGCCGGTAATGAAGACGAGCTCGCCGGACCGCAGCGTGAAATCCACGGGTCCAACCTTGAACACGGAATCTGTCGATTTCTCAACATAGCTGAAAACGACATTGCGCATCTCGATACCGTCAAAACGGGTCGCCGGTTGCACGTCCTCCACTCGGATCCCGGCGGCCGCCGCAGCGAGACGAGCCTCTAAGCGTTCGATGTTGGCTGCTGCCGCGTTTGCAGCGGACAAGATAGGGATCGACTGCACCAGCCCGAAACACGCTCCAATAACGAACACCAGCGCGGTTACTGTCTTGCCGATCGAGGCCCCCGCGAGCGTATCGCTGAGGACCGGGACGGCGAATACGATGGCCCCCAGCATGGCGTACATCGAGCTCTGCAGCAGGACCATTCGCTTGAAGGTCTCAGCTTGTGTGCGAATCTTGATGTTTGCCGCGGTTCTCGATACTTCGAGGATATCGCCGTACAGGTCTTCACTTCGCGGACGGTTGAGGCGGACCTCCTTGAAGCCATCAAGCAGGTCCATTACCCGATTGTATAGGCGATTTTCCCACTGCGACGCCTCCTGCGACGCCTTGGCGAGTTGACGGCCTCTGGAGTGGAATAGCAGGGCCGCCACTCCGACAATCACGACGCTCAGCGCAAAGGCCAGCAGGGACAGATAAGCGACGTATAGCGCGACGAAGATGATGAGAACGGCACCCTGTGCTGCAAAACCGAGGGAGTTGCTCGCCTGGGTGAGAACCGCGGTCTCCCTGGTAATTGCACCAACGATTTCGGCACGCCCGATTTCGTCCAGCGGCAGCAGCTCGGACTGCCGAATGTGGTCCATCAGGCGCACCCGCACCTTGTGGATGATACCTTCGATCTCAGACGTGGCTGTGAGCAGGACGTAGTTCTGCGTTTTGATAAAAAGCAGGAGCGCGATGATGAAGAGCGTCGCCGACCACAGGCCGGGTTTGCCGTTATCGGCCGCTTGCGCGCCAGAGTTGATCGCAGCCAAAATGGAGGCGGTGCTGATGCCTCCGAGCGCGGCCATAAGCACGAGCCGGTCGAGGGAGCCCTGCATTTCGCGGCGGACAAGTTGGAAGAACGGCATTGTGATCGTCAGGTTTAGGCCCGGGCAGGGGGTCGAACGCGCAAATCGAGCGGAGGTACACAGCGCCGCTTCTGTTCAAGACGGTTTACTCGCTGCGTGGGGGCCGGTGCCATTCGGTTCCGCGGGATGGGCCGGTCAGCAGCAATACAATCAGCATCAGAACCGGCGTGATGAGAATCGATATGATGAACGTTCCCAAAAAACCGATCCGGCGTTGGCTGCCGCACAGCGCCGTAAGAAGACAGAAAACGAGGTATATGATGATGCCAATCGTTATGGCCATTACGCCATCTTTCTTCCCCTGAAGCTCTCCAGCTTGTCTCTAGCTATCAGGGTCGAGGAAGAATGTGCACGCCCCGTAATGCCGCAGCGGCTCATGCACTGGAGGTGGCCGTTCCTTTCGAAGCGGGCTCGGCTGCATTGGGAGCTGTGGACTGAGCCTGAGGAGCAGCCGCCGACCTTCGGGCAGCGAATTTCTCTCTCTGGACCTTAATGAACTCGCGATAATCCGGCGGATTGAAGTCGAGAAGCGTGCCGCCGGAAGCAAAGTGCTGAATGAAGACTTTGCCGATCACCCAGGTCGCTCCGGCGGAAACCACCGGCATCGTCAGCGCTCCAATAACACTTCCGAAGCCGGGTAGCCCCTTTATGAGACTCATCGTCCCGATCGCAGCAGTATTCGCTGTGCTTGCCGGAATGACGGCGCCCGCAATACTGGCAAGGATCGATTTGCCACGATTCTCCGAGAAGGGCACGCCGTAGATTTCCGATAGCCGGCGCAGCATATGCAATTGAACACCGCCGACAGCAGCAATGTCGACAAGCGGCACCGGGATCAGCCCGGCCGCGCCCGACCAAAGCGACAGCCGGTCTACCAATTGCGATGCAAGCTCATCCCGACTCTGTTGCGTCGTCTCCGATTTCAGCCCGGTGGTAACCTCGGCCGACTCTGCTCCTCCAGTTGCCCCAGATCCGGGCGTCTCCTGCGTCATGTTGGGACCCTTTCTCGTGCGTGCATATATGCCATCGATCGATCAAAGTCTGGTGACCTCAACGTGAGGAGTCATTACCACATCGAGATGCCGCGTACCAGCATCGCAGGGGGTGCGGGCGCCCCCCGCTCGCCTCAACTATACTTGACAAGCTGGACCCTCGGATGACCATTGGGCCGGATGCTGCTGCAAAGGGGTTCGACCATTCCCGCCGACTCATTATCCGATTGCTGTGAACAAGTACGTCAATCCCGGCACTGATCTGCGCGCTGGCTCTGGCAACGGGCTGCCACTCAACTGGGCTGAAGCTCGGACCACCGACGTGCTCCCCATGTCTGCTGCCCAGCTGGGCATCTGGTTCGCCCAGCGCCTCGATCCTCTAAGCGCTGCCTATAACATCGGCGAGTACCTCGAGATCGATGGACCGATCGATCCAATACTATTCGAAAGGGCATTGCAATTACTGGTCTCCGAAACTGAAACGCTGCGGGTGAGAATTACGGAGGAGACAGGCGAGCCGCACCAAATTGTAACTTCTGCACCCGCGTGGTCGCTGCCGATCATTGATGTGAGCAGAGAAATTGATCCACGCAGAGCGGCCGAGACCTGGATGAAGTCTGATCTCGGGCAGCCGATCGATCTATCCCGAGAGCCGCTGTTCGCATTTGCCTTATTCAAAGCTTCGCCGGATCGGTTTTTTTGGTACGCGCGCTACCACCACGTCATTATGGACGCCTGCGGGATGTGGCTTGTGGCCCGTCGCGTGGCGCAACTCTACAGTCTCCTCGGCGTCAACCAAAGCACAAATCTTGATTCACCAGGCTCTCTGAGGGCGCTGCTGGAAGGTGACGTTGCCTATCGTCGCAGTGAACGACTGAAGCAAGACCAGAAGTACTGGCGCCAGTATCTGGCTGGACGCCCAACTTTCAGCAAGCTCGCGGCATGCACCTCACCTGCATCGAACGGCTTTCTTCGCCAGACAGCGTATTTACCTCTTCCAATCTCAAATCGTCTCCGCTCGCTCGCCAAGGGAATGGGGACAAATTTATCCCGCATTTTAGCCGGTGCGACTGCTGCTCTTCTTCATCGGCTTACCGGCGAGTCAGATGTGCTCTTTGGCCTGCCAATGGCAACGCGCGACGGCGCTACACGCTGCATTCCCGGAATGGTCTCCAACGTAATGCCGCTGCGACTCTCGGTTCATCCCGACAATACCCTGTGCGGGATCGCGGATCAGGTCGCCTCCAAAATTCGCCAGAACCTGCCGCATCAACAGTATCAGATTGCAGATTTGCGAAGGGACTATGGTGCAATATCTGATCGAGAGTCTCTGTTTGACCTAAATCTAAATATTTTGCGCTTCAAATATGATTTTAGTTTCGCAGGTAATCCCGTCACAGGGCACAATCTTTCTTTAGGGCCTGTCTCCGGCCTGTCGATCGTTGCTTATGAACAATCAACAGACGCCCCGATCCGAATCGATTTCGATGCTAATCCCGCCGTCTATGTGGAATCCACTGTTGCTGAACATCTGCAAAGATTCCTGCGGCTGCTGGCGGGTGCGGTTGCGCATGCGGATTGTCCGCTCGGGCGGCTGGAATTGCTTGGGGGAGAGGAGCGCGAGAGCATCCTGGCGGGGTGGAACGCGACCGGGCGGGAGGTTTTGCCTGGGAGCTTGCCTTGCCTGTTTGCGGCGCAGGCGGCCAGGCGGCCGGATGCGACTGCGGTTGTGTTTGAGCGGGGGCGGCTGAGCTACGGGGAGCTTGATCGGCGGTCGAACCAGCTTGCGCATCATCTGCGCGGCTTGGGGGTTGGTCCGGAGACGGTTGTGGGGCTGTGCCTGGAGCGCTCGCTCGAGCTCATTGTGGGGCTGCTGGGCATTCTCAAGGCGGGCGGAGCGTATCTGCCGCTGGATCCCAATTATCCCTCCGAACGACTTCGAGACATGGTCGAAAGCGCGGGGTTGGAGTTTCTAGTTACTCACAAGGCGCTCGGTTCAACACTTCCTATTCGAGCCGGGATGCAATGCGTCTTGCTCAACGAAGAAGCTGTCGCAGCGCAACCAGGTACGCGCCCTTCCGTCACTATCGAGTCCGAGCAGCTAGCCTACACAATCTTTACATCGGGATCGACGGGCAAACCGAAAGGCGCGGCTAACACTCACGGTGGTTTGGCCAACCGCCTCCGCTGGATGCAAGAGACCTATCATCTGACGGAACAAGACGTTGTTCTGCAGAAAACACCATTCAGTTTTGACGTTTCGGTTTGGGAGTTCTTTTGGCCCCTTATAACTGGAGCTCAGTTGGTCGTTCCGGCACCGGGCGCGCACCGCGATCCGGCTCAGCTCTCCGTGCTGATACGGATGCATGGCGTAACCACGCTGCATTTCGTTCCTTCCATGCTGCAGGGCTTTCTCACCCATGGCGAAAGCCGGAGCTGCAGCAGTGTCCGGCGATTATTATCCAGCGGTGAAGCGCTCTCGCGCGAGTTACGCGATCAAACATCGGAGCTTCTGCCGCAAGTCCAAGTTGAAAACCTTTATGGGCCGACCGAAGCGGCTATCGACGTGACGTACTGGTCGTGTCGGTGTGGCGAATCGGACGAGGTCCCCATTGGCCGGCCGATCTGGAACACGCGGGTGTACGTGTTGGACGGGGGCCTGCAGCCTGTGCCTGCGGGGGTAGCGGGCGAGCTGTACATCGCGGGCGCGGGGCTGGCGCGCGGGTATCTGCATCGTGCGGGGCTCACGGCGGAGCGGTTTGTTGCGGACCCGTTTGGACCGGCGGGGAGCCGGATGTACCGCAGCGGGGACCTGGCGCGCTGGCGC
>DATBYX010000284.1:0-12558 GCA_036513475.1 Xanthobacteraceae bacterium
CGCACCAGCGTGTAGCCCATCTCGTCGGCTATCTGCTCGAGCGCGTACCGGATCACCTGCATCGTCACCATATCGGTCATAGGCAGAGCTTATACCATCTCCTCGTCATGCGCGGGCTTAACCCTATACGCGCCAAGTTGAGCTCGTCATTGCCGGGTCAAGCCCCGTCAAAGCCAATGATGTGCTCTCGATCTAAAGCCTCACGAACAGGCCGAGGTCAGGCGCGACATCCGCCGTGGCGCCCGGCGGAATGAGCGTGGCGGAAGTCGCCTCCTCCACCACCGCAGGCCCAGGCAGTTGCATGCCAGGCCGCAGGGAATCGCGTTTGAGAACGGCGGTCTCGACATAGCCGAGCTTTTCGAAATAGACCGGGCGAATGTTTCTGCCCGTTTCGGCAGAGCTGATCCCTTCCGGCCGCAAGGACGGAAGCTCGAGCGGATCGTTCACCCCCAACGCCGCTACCCGGAGATTCACAAGCTCGATCGGCTCGCCTTCAAAGAAGAAGGCGTAACGCTCGCGATAGAGGCGGCTGAACGCATCCACGAGCGCGGAAAGTCCGTTGCTCGTCAAGGGACTTGGCCCCGGCAAGCGCACCGTGAGCTCATAGGTCTGGCCGGCGACCTTGAGATCGGCGCTGCGTACGAGGCGAATGGCTTCCTCAGGGAACCCCTCTGCCCGCAACGAGTGCCGCGCGTCATCTTCCATTCCCTGAAACTTGCGCTCGAGCTCGTTCGCATCGGCCGCGGTGGTGATGATGCCGCCAAGCGCCGTCACAAAGTCATGTCGCACGTCGGCCACCAACAGCCCGATGGCGGAAAAGACGCCGGGGAGCGGCGGAATGATCGCCTCGCTCATCTCGAGCTCGCGCGCGAGGTCGATCGCATGAAGCCCGCCGGCGCCGCCGAACGAGAGCAGCGCAAACTCACGGACATCGATGCCCCGTTGCACCGTAACCGTCGCAATGCCTTTGACCATATTCGCGTTCACGACTTTGATGATGCCGAGCGCTGTTTCCTCAAGCGTTAGCCCGAGGCGATCGGCGAGAACGGTGGTGGCAGCCTTTGCCGCTGCTCGGTCGAGCACGGTGCGACCGCCATGGAAGGAAAGAGGATCCAGCCGCCCGAGCACCAGGTTGGCATCGGTGACTGTTGCCTCGCTGCCGCCGCGGCCATAGCACGCCGGCCCAGGCTGAGCCCCGGCCGACCGCGGGCCCACATTGAGCGCGCCGCCGGAATCGATCCAGGCGATCGAGCCGCCGCCTGCGCCGATGATATGCAGATCGAGGATAGGGAGCTTGACCGGCAGGCCCTGGAAGCTTCCCTCGGTCGTGACCTGCGACATCCCATGCTCGATAAGGCCGATGTCGAAGCTCGTGCCGCCCATATCGACCGACACGATGCGCTCGCGTTGGTGCCGCCGACCATACCAAGCCGCCGCGACTACTCCGCCGGCCGGGCCGGAGTTCACCGTCGCAACCGCGCTGGAACGCGCGGCTTCGACGGTCGTTGCCCCGCCGTTTGCCTGAATGACGAACAGCCTCGCATCGCCGAACAGATTTGCGATCCGCGCATTGAGGCGATCGAGATAGTCGGTCATGACCGGCGAAAGGTACGCGTTGATCACCGCCGTCGAGGCACGCTCGTATTCGCGATATTCCGGGCTGATCCGGTGCGACTGGCTGATCGCAACCCCTTGCAGCCGGCGTGCGAGGATCTCCGCCGCGCGACGCTCATGGTCTGGATTGAGAAAGGAGAACAGAAAACAGATCGCGACCGCTTCAACCTCCTGGCGCGCGAAGCTCTCGGCCGCGCGCTCGACCGAGGTCACGTCCAACGGCACAATGATCTCGCCCTGCGGACCGATGCGCTCAATGGCTTCGAGACATCGCCGGCGCGGCACCAAAGGTGGCGGCCGATCAACCGACATGTCGTAGATGCCCTCCATCGGTCGCATCACCCTGCCGATTTCAAGGACATCGCGAAACCCGGCTGTGGTGAGGAGCCCGGTTCTCGCGCCGGTGCGTTCAATGAGGGCATTTGTGCCGGTCGTGGAGCCGTGCACGATGTCGCGGACGCTCTCGCGCGCAAGCCCAGCTTCGGCCATCACGGTCTCAATCGCCTCGATCACAGCATGCGAACGATCCGCTGGAGTCGTGAATGCCTTCGCCGAGAATATCCGACCACTGGCGCCATCCACGATGGTCGCATCGGTGAACGTACCGCCCACATCGATGCCGATACGCACCCGACGGTGCATCATTTGACGGCCGCGAGGGACGGCAGGAACAACACCACCTGTGGAAAGAAGATCATGATGAACATGACAATCGTATTCAAACCCATGATCGGCACAGAAGCCCTGTAGACGTCCATCATGGTCGTTCCCTCCGGTGCAACGGCTTTCATCACGAACAGGCCAAAGCCGAAGGGCGGAGAGATCGCGGCAATCTCCATGTTCAACAGCATGATCGCGCCGAACCAGATAGGAGAAAGGTGCAGCGCCTCGATGATGGGAAAGTATATGGGAACCGTAAGCAGGATCATCGCCAGCGATTCCATGAAGGTCCCGAGCAGCAGCAATACGAGCTGCATGGAAACCACCACCCAGGTTGGGCTGAAATCCGTGGACGTCGCGAGCTCAACGATGCCCTGCGATGCACCGGTATAGGCCATCAGCTGGGCAAAGCCGCTGGAGCCGGAAAGGATCATCAGGACCATCAGCGATGTGATCATGGTCGAGTGCAGCGAAAGCCTGACCATTTTCCAGTCGAGCGGTCCGTAGATGCGCGCGAGCACCAGGGCGCATACCACTCCCAGCGCCGCCGACTCGGTCGGGGTCGCAATGCCGAGAAAGATCAACCCCGTCACGACGAACACGATCGCCGCGACCGGGAACACGTGGACGAGGGTATTGCGCAGCTTGTGGCGCAGCGGGATGTCGCTGGCTTGATAGGGAGGCGCCAAGTGCGGCTGCAGCCGGCAGCGAAGGACGATATAGGCGGCGATGGAGGCCGACATCATCAACCCCGGAACGATGATCGCCATCAACAGCGCACCCACCGAGATGTCGGCGGTCGAAGCGAGAATTACGCCGAGAGCGGAGGGTGGAAGCATCACGGCAAGGCCGCCCGATCCCATCACCGGCCCGAGCGTCATCGGCTGCTTGTATCCGCGCCGCGCCATCTCAGGCACGAGAATCTTGCCCAGCAGTGCCGTCGTGGCCGCGCCCGATCCGGCCAAAGTCGCAAACATGGTGCCCCCGCCGACCGCCATCAGGCTCAATCTCCCGGGAATGCGGCCGAACCACGCGTCCAGCACATCCATCAGCTTGGCTGCAATTCCGGATCGAAACAGGAGCTCACCCATGAGGATGAACAGGGGCACCGGCATGATCGAGAAGCTCGCTACGGAATCCATCGACGCGAGCACCATCTGGTTGACGCCGGCAAACCCGGACCAGAAGACGTACGCGCCGACCAGATTGACGGCGAGAAAGGCAAAGGCGATCGGCATTCCGATCGTCAACAGCACCAACAGTCCGCCGGTGATCCAGAGGAACGCGGCCCACCATTCCATGGGATCAGTCGATTGTCGGGCCGCGTTCGCGCTTGATCATGGGCCGACCCTGCGTGATCGCCTGGGCAGTCAAGGTGACTTCGACCGCATAGCGCGCCACCAGAACCAACGAGCCGACCGGGATGACGATCAGCACGATCCAGGTCGGTACTTCAAGCAGCGTCGGCTTGTACAGGTGGCGGACATAGGCCGTCCACGTTGTCCATGTGCCGAATATCGTCAGCGCGAGGGCAACCGCGAGCGCTACGATGTTGCCGACCAATGCGCAGACCTTCTGCACCCTTTCCGGCATGTGGATCACGAACGCATCAATATCGATATGGGCGCCGCGCGGCACCGCCCACGCGGCCCCGAGGAAGGTGATGTAGACGAGTGCGTATTCGGTTAGCTCGGTGGAGCCCATGATCGGGCGCCCGAAGAAGTAGCGCATGAACACGTCGACGCAGATCGAAGCTGCGCACAGCACCAGGGTCGCTATTGCGAGCTCGGCGAAGACGTCCTCGACGCGAGCAAGCCGGCGTGTGAACAATTGAAACCGGCTCATCAGTTTCCGCTGATGCTGCGCAGCTTCTGGATCAATTCAGGGGCGCGCGCCTGCAACGAGGCCCATTCCACTTCATAGGCCATCTTAAGATATCTGTCGTTCTCCGGTGGCGAGAATTTCACCTTGGTGACGCTGCTGCCGATCTCCTTCCATTCGCGCTCGTCCTCGTCGTCGAAATGCTTCACCATTTTCGGCTCGAATTCGGCGGACAAGGTGATCAGCTGGTTACGCACTGCCTCGGGAAGCGCGTTGAACTTGTCCAGGTTCATCAGGGCCACCACGTTGCTCGGCGCGAAGAAAGGCAGATCGATCACGTATTTCACGGATTCGAGCCAGCCGCGCTTGCGCGGGCCGGTGACCGGCCAACCGAAGCCGTCGACCACGCCCGAGTTCAGGGCCGTGTACACTTCGGGCGCGTTGATCGTAACCGGCACCATTCCAAGCTCGCGCATGAACTTGTCGTAGAGCACCCCGGAGCGCATCTTCAGGCCGCTCAGATCGGCGATCGTTTTCGGCTCCTTCTTGGTCCACAGATAGAAGGGCGAGATCTGCACGCGACCGAGGTAGCGCGCATTGATCTTCTTTGCGTGCTCCTCGACCATGAAGTCGTAGAACCCGCTCTTGCGTTCCTCGCTCGGCGTAAGCTTCGAGAGCACGAATGTCTGCGCGGCCGGCATTTGATCCTGATAATCGCCGCTCGGTACGAAGATTATGTCGATGACGCCGGTGCGCAGTGCCTCGACTTGCTGGAAGCGACCGATCACTTCCGGACCTCCCACATAGTTGATCCGCAGCTGCGAGCCGAGCTTGGCGTTGACCTCGGCGACCCAGGCATTTGCCATGGCAAGCACCGGATCGTTCTTCGGGATGAACGAGATGGCGCGCATTGTTTCGGCGGCGCTGCCGAGTGCCGGCCAGACGAGCGCGAGCATCAAGGCAAGAACGTGTTTCGAAGCGCGCATGAAAATGCCTCGGAACTGGAATCCGGGAGGGATCTACGGACGCAGTGAAAACCTTAAGAACTTGTCGTTGCGGGCGTCAAGCGCGCGGCAGGACGCTGGCCAGCCGCATGATGTCGCGAGCCCCGGGGTTGCCTTCGATCAGTGCGGTCGCAAGCGCATCGGCAGCCGCCGGCGTATAGAGATGCGCTGCATTGGAGTGAAACTTGCGCCTGATCAGATCGCTATCGACAGGAGCAAGCCCGACCGGCGCGGCTGTTTCTCCGTCGCTTCGAATGATCCTGATCGCGCCGTCAAACCCGGCGCCCAGAGTTTCGTCCATGTCGCATTCGATCCGCGCAGCCAGCTGCCGCACATCATCGCGGCGCAATGCAGCTTCGCGTAAGGTGTCGAGGTTGACAGCGCCGTCACGGAGTGCAGCGGCAACCATGAACGGCAGGCTTGCGATCGCCTCCAGGTCGTTGCGCGGTGCAAGCTTGGGCTCCCGGGGAACGCAGACAATGGGATAGGCCCATGGGGCGACGGTACAGCGGATGAAACGGATTTGCTCGATGTCCGCTTCGCCCCGGCTGCGGAGCGCGAGGGCGGCATCGATGAACGGCTGAATGACATGGGCGCAAGGGTAGAGTTTCGGCAGCGCCTCGGCGCCTCGCCATACCATACCCAAGTCCTGCGTGAGCAAACCGCAGTCGGGTGAGGCATCTCCGAGGAAAGCGCCAAACAGGCCGGCGGGGTGGTCAAATCCGTGATGCGGTCCGCGAAAGCGCTCTCGCGCAAGCTCGGCAGCAATGATGCCGCCATGTGCCGACCATCCCGTGTGCAGCCACTTGGACCAGGCCCCGTCGGGAAGGAAGGCCAGGAGACCGCTGCTCATGCTGGTCGCGAGGCCGAGCGCATCAGCCGTCGCCTCTGCATCGAGTTTCAGGAGGCGGGAGGCGGTCGCCGCTGCGGCGACGGGGCCGACGATCCCGGTGGCGTGGAAACCGCGCGCATGGAATCCGCGACCCGCCATACGGCCAAGGCGTGCAGCAATCTCGTACCCGAGCACGACGGCTGTCGCCAGCTCGGGCCAGCCGACATCAATTTCCTCGCCGGCAGCGAGGGCAGCGGGAACCACCACGCTGCCCGGATGGATGACGCTGTCGGGGAAAGTATCGTCGAAGTCGCGCGCGTGGGCGAGAGTGCCATGGAGGAGTGCAGCGATTGCTGCTGGTGCGCGCGTGCCGTCAATGACGATAGTTGAGCGCCCCGCTCCAGTGTAAGGCTTGGCCCATTTCAGCACGCTGCGGCAGACCGGCTCGACGGAAGCGGCAGCGATCAGTCCGAGGGTATCGAGCAGTCGCAGGCGCGCCAGCCGATGCTGCGAGGCTGGAATGTCGTTGGGCCGAACCGCGCTGGCCCACGCCGCCACGCTTTCCAATGGGGTCATGGAGCTCCCGTCACCAAGCCTGCTGCAAGAGCGCAAGCACCTCCTGCTCCGATACAGGCTTCGGCGAGTTGGCGATCATGTAATCAGACAGAGTGGAGCGGGCGATGTCGGCAAGCTCATCATTCCGCACCCCCACATCACGCAGGTGCTGTGGCAGCGGCAGCCGACTGACGAACTCAGCCATGGCGTCCGCAGCCGAAGGGTTCCGGCATGAGCTCCCGCTCCGTTCGCCCGCTATGGCATGCACCACCAAATCTTCCTGTTCACGGACTATCGGCATGAGCAGCCGCATCGCCGGCACAAGAAGAATGGCGTGGGCGATGCCGTGCTGGAGCGCATAGCGGCCGCCTATGACGTGCCCGATCGCGTGCACGAGCGAGACCATCGCGTTGATTGCCGCTACTCCCGACATGAGGGTTCCGATCTGACAGTCCGCGCGGGCGGCGACGTCGTTAGGCGAGAGGATGGCGCGAGGCAGCGCGGCGCTGAGGAGCCGAAGACCGTGGAGCGCAAGTCCCGTCGATAGCGGCTGCCGCTTGCCGGAATATAGAGCCTCGATACAGCGCGCGACCGTGGTCATCCCGGTCGCGGCCGTGAGCCTGGCATCGCTGTAGATAGCCATTTCCGGGTCGAGAATCGTGAGCTGGGGTACCAGGCCACGGTCCCAGAACAACAGCTTCCTGCGAGAGACAGGATCGCGGCAGCCCGCCGTCGGCATGACATCGGATGCCGAGCCGGCGGTCGTGGGCACGGCAATATGCCGGATCAAACCATCAGGGAGAGGCGGCCGGACCATCTCGCCGCCGCGTGCGTAACGGATCGCGTAGGGTGCGAGCTCGCCGTTTGTGGCAAGGGTGATGGCGATGGCCTTGCCGGCGTCGATCGCCGATCCGCCACCGACCGTGACGAGGAAGTCGGCCTCGGTCTCTTTGACCCGCTCTGCCGCTTCTTTCACCATGTCGACGGGTGTGTGGGCCGTCACCCCGCTGAACACTCCGGCGAGCGCATCGCCGAGAGCGGCCGTGATCTTCGCCAGCATCGGCCCGCGCGCAACTGTTGATCCGCAGATCACAAGGCCTCGACGTGCGCCGAGGCTCATGGCCTCCGTCCCAAGCCGGTTGACCGCGCCTGCCCCAAACACGACACGTCCCGGCCAGTCGCCGAAGGAAACCGGAGTCACCGCGTGAGCGCCCGTGCCGGCCGCACAGGGCCGCCCGCATGGGCCTTGAGATAGGTAGCCGCGACCTGCCCCGATGTCCGGCTCATCTCAATCGCTTGGCCGCTTCCTGCACGAGGCTGAGGTCGGCGTGCTCTTTCACGTCCACATCGAGAGTGACGAAGCCGAGATCCTTCATCATCGCCACGTTTCTCTGCAGCGCCTCGAGGTTCGGCAGCATGTTCGGGTCGTGGTAGTAGTCTCGCTTGGTGAACACCCAGTCGAAGCGATCCGGCGGCTGTTTGGTGATCCGGCCCGCGATCGCCATCACTTCCGCATGGTTGGCTGGATCGAGGAACCAGCGGGTGATGCGCAGAGTGTCTTCCATGAAATCGATCATGGCCGCGCGGTTGTCCTCGATGAACGACTGGCGCGCGGTCCACATCAGCAGCTGCG
The DNA here is from genome assembly GCA_036513475.1 of Xanthobacteraceae bacterium. Taxonomy (GTDB): domain Bacteria; phylum Pseudomonadota; class Alphaproteobacteria; order Rhizobiales; family Xanthobacteraceae; genus VAZQ01. The sequence continues at coordinate 8,120 of DATBYX010000284.1, forward strand.
TCACTCCGACCACATCCCGGTTGTAAAACAAGGGGCGCGCGATGCGTCGCAATTCCGAATCGACCGCGAACGGCAGCACAACGGGAATGAGGTCCACTTTCTTCTCGGCCAGCATGGCTCGCATGGTCGGTAGCGGGGCTTCCACCATCGTATAGTCGCGCCGGTCCTCGAGCCCATGTCGACGCAGCATGGTGCGAATAGCGACATCCACGGCGGAGCCCGCTGCTACGGTCGCAACCACCTTGCCCTTGAGATCCTCGACTTGTTTGATAGGGCTCTCGGCGAGAACCATGTATTCCTGCGAGTAATAGCCCTCCACTCCATCCTGGAGCTCGTCCGCAATCACGCGCAGGTCCTTCAATCCGGCGTTCTGAATCGCAATCGGGAGGGTGGAAAATGCGAGATTGGCGATTTCGAGCTCGTTGTTTGCCAGCGCTGTTATCATCTGCGGTGTTCCCACAAAGCGCACCGGCTCCAACGCGTAGGATTGGCCGAGATGCCGCGCGAGCTCCTTCTTTTCCAGCAGCATCGGTGCCCAATTGGTGATCGGAGCGATCCAGGACACGCGAATCTTGACCGGCTCTGCCCCGCGCACTCCGGCTGGGATCAGGGCGATGCACACCGCGCCCAGCAGGGACTTCAAGTAGGACCATGATTTTCCTGCGGCTGAATTCATAGCACCGACCGGTTTACCAGACCTCCACGTCGCCAAGGTATGCGAGAACAGCGCGCTTCTCTACCCCATGCTCGAGCAGGCTCATATCGAGTAATTCTGAGAGCACCACGGGTCGCCTAACGCGCACACGCCGCTGCAAAGACTCGAACAGTCCTGTCAGTGATCAAAGCGCCGAATGCGTCTGCATAGCCATGGCGTCGATGAACGGGTCGGCCCACCGAAGCCTGCGCGCGCCAAGTCTGCAGCGCCAAGTCTGCGCGCGCAAAGTCCGCGCGCGGAGCAAGCTCAGTTGTGCTTGCGCGCGAGCTGACGGATCAGCTCACCCAGTGTCGGCTCATCGACCTTCTTGGCAGCCTTCTCCGCGGAAAGCCACTTGATCTTACGCTCCTGCTTTTCCGGCCATTCTCGGCTCTGGCGCTTCACGTGCAGCGGAAACACCCGGACCTCGCATTCGACGGTCCCGCCGTTCTTGAGCCGCTTCTCATAGGAGAAAGAGCCAACCGCGCGCCGACTCACTCGTCCGATGACGCCTGCTTCCTCGAAGGCCTCGCTCGCAGCCGATTGGCGAGCGGATTTGCCCTTCTTCGGCCAGCCCTTCGGAATGATCCAGCGCCGCGTTTCCCGCGACGTGACCAGCATGATTTCCGGACGTGAGCGGCCCCTCACGCGGTAGGGCAGGGCGCCGTATTGGACGCGTTTTGCGATGGGTACACTCTCCGGGTTGCTCATGGACGCAGCACTCCCTCACGCCAACACCGGCCAAAGCCTCAGGCCCTCGGCTAGAACTAAAATCGGGCAAAATTACTCCTGTGGCCTAATCTAGGAAACAAATCTATAGAAGCTATAAAAAATCGCTCCAAACAGCGCTGCCGCGGGTAGGGTGAGGACCCACGCGACTACGACGTTGCTGGCCACGTTCCAGCGCACCGCCGCGACCTTGCGGGCGGCACCGACCCCGACGATGGCACCGGTGATGGTGTGGGTGGTGGAGACTGGCACCCCGAAATAGGTCGCCAGGAATAGCGTCATCGCGCCCCCAGTCTCGGCGCAAAAGCCCTGGACGGGATGCAGGCGCGTGATCCTGGAGCCCATGGTGTGCACGATGCGCCAGCCGCCCAGCAGCGTGCCTATCCCCATTGCAGCCTGGCAGCTCAGGACGACCCAAAACGGGACGTAAAAACTCTCGCCCAAACGCCCCTGGGAATAGAGCAGCACTGCAATGATGCCCATGGTCTTCTGGGCATCATTCCCGCCGTGTCCGAGCGAGTAGAGCGAGGCCGAAAGCAGCTGCGAGATGCGAAAGAAATTGTCCACGGCAAGCGGCGTCGAGCGCACGAACACCCAGGAAACCGCAAGCACGAGCAGCACCGCAAGGAAGAAGCCTAGCGCGGGAGACAGAACGATCCCCGCGCCGGTAATGCCGAGCCCCTTCCAGACTATCGCCGCAAAGCCTGCCTTCATGATCCCGGCACCTGCCAGTCCACCAATCAGGGCGTGCGAGCTGCTTGAAGGGAGCCCCAGCCACCATGTGAAAAGATTCCAGCAGATCGCGCCCATCAACGCGCCGAATATCACCGCGGCATCGATCACCTCCTCGGCGACGATTCCCGTTCCGACCGTTTCGGCCACGTGCAGTCCGAAGAAGAGGAAGGCAACGAAATTGAAGAACGCCGCCCAGATTACCGCGTATTGCGGCCGCAGCACCCGGGTGGAAACGACGGTGGCAATCGAGTTGGCGGCGTCATGCAGCCCATTGAGGGCATCGAACGTGAGCGCGATTGCAATGAGCGCAATCAGGGCGAAGGAGCTGAGGGCGACATCCATCGGTCAGGCTTGGGTGCGGCCGCTACACATTTTCGATGACGATGGCGCTGATCTCGTTGGCCACATCCTCGAAGCGATCCACCACCATTTCGAGGTGGTTGTACACCTCGCTCCCGATCACGAACCCGATGGGGTCTTTTTGTCTTTGGAACAGCTCCTTGCGGCCTTGATCATGGAGCTGATCGGCCTGCTCCTCGAGCCGGATCATCTCCTCCGTCAGACCGTGCAATCGGCTCGATTCCCTGCTGAGCGAGCCCAGGAGGGGGACGGCGTCCATGCTCAAGCGGGCTGAGCGCACAATGATCTCGCCCATCTCCCGCATGGGAGGATCGAAGCTGCGGAGCTCGAACAAGGTGATCACCTTCGCGGTCTGGTTCATCTGGTCGATGGCGTCATCCATGGACGTGATCAGATCCTTGATGTCCCCGCGATCAAGCGGCGTGATGAAGGTCCTTCGCAGCGCGGTGAGCACCTCGCGCGTGATTTCATCGGCCTCATTCTCCCGCCGGGTGATCTCCAGGCAGCATTGCGCCACATCGCCTCCGCTGAGCAGGGCGCGCAGAGCTTCCGCCCCGGTAAGCGTCACCCGCGCATGCCGCGTGAAAAGCTCGAAGAAGCGCTCTTCTCTGGGCATGAGTGCCCGAAACCAGCCGAGCATGACTTCTCCCATCGCCCGCAATCGCCGCCCACAATGTCGCGGCGACGTCCTCCTGATCAAGTAGCCAAAGCTGAACTTGGTACTATAGTTGATCGGCCTCCCCGACCGGCAGGGCAGCATCATGAGCGTCACTGCTACTATTCCCTCATCGAGCGCTGATGAGAGCCCCGGGCATGGTGCCAGGGCAGCGACGCGGCTCATCCTTGCCGCGTCCCTCGGCAACGCGCTCGAGTTCTATGAGATCCTGGTCTACGGCTATTTTGCCGTCGTCATCTCGAAGGTCTTCTTCCCCACTGCCGACGAGGCTGTCTCGATCCTCGTGACCCTCGGCAGCTTCGGAGTGTCGTTTCTTGCCCGCCCCGTGGGCGCGATTTTTCTCGGAGCCTACGGCGATCGCAAAGGGCGCAAGCAGGCCCTCACGCTCTCGATCCTGCTCATGACGATCGGCACCGGCGTGATGACCCTGATGCCGAGCTATGGTTCGCTCGGCCTGCTCGCCCCCATCCTCGTGTTGGCCGCGCGGCTCCTGCAGGGCTTCTCGGTCGGCGGGGAGTTCGCAAGCGCCACCGCTTTCCTGGTCGAGCATCGGCCGGACCGCGCCGGGTTTTTCGCGAGCTGGCAATGGTCGAGCCAGGGCCTCGCGGCGCTCATCGCTACGAGCTTCGGCGTGCTGCTGACCACCACCATGTCGGCTGCCAATCTCCAAGCCTGGGGCTGGCGCATTCCGTTTGCCTTCGGGCTGCTGATCGGGCCGGTCGGCTATTACATCCGCAGCCACATGGAGGAAACGCCGGAATTCCTCGACACCGCGCCCCTGCATGCGCCCCTGCGCGAGCTCTTCGTTGGACAATGGGACCGCCTCCTCCTCACCATCGGTGCGGTCGCCGCCTCGACCAGCTCGCAATATCTCCTCGTCTACGTCCCGACATACGCCATCCACGAGCTGGGGCTGCCGCAGTTCGTCGGCTTCACCGCGGCTGTCGCTGCGGCCGCGCTGCAGATGGTCGTGGTGCCGTTTGTCGGCATGTGGGTCGACAAAGTAGGCCAGACCCGGATCATGATCGGCGCGGCGGCGCTGTTCTTTCTAACGGCCTATCCGGTCTTCGCGCTCGTTGCCGTCACTCCTGCATTGGGTGTTTTGATCGTGGCGGTGTGCTGGATCAGCCTGCTGAAATCCTTCTTCAGCGGCGCGCTGCCTTCGCTCATGGCGAAGATCTTCCCGGTAACCACCCGGGTCACCGGCATGTCGCTCAGCTACAACATCTCGGTGCCGATCTTCGG